>DATBNH010000130.1:0-2884 GCA_036554405.1 Cellvibrionaceae bacterium
CTCCACTGCATGAACTCAGCCTCGCTAAGTTCAGCAAATGTGCGTAGAGACCAGCCCATAAATCACCTGCAGCCCGACATCATTAATCGCACAATTAAACAATCTTCCGATTAGCGGTAACATCAATATCGTCCAACTCAACTTCTTCAGACAAGTCCACCACATCGGCATCGTCAAAATCTATTTCTTCATCCATTGAACCTGAAGATGAACCGGGATAACCCAGCATACCGCCGTCATCCACACCGGTATCTTCCTCAGGCAGTTTGAAGCCCGCTACCGACTCACGTAAATCAAGTGCCATGGCGGCCAGGTTACCAATGGATTGCGCTGTGGCGCTGGTACCCGCTGAGGTCTGGGTAGTAATTTCTTGAATAACATTCATGGTGTTAGAAATGTGGCCCGCTGAGGAGGCCTGTTGCCGTGCGGCGTTGGAGATATTCTGAATCAGTTCCGCCAAGCTGGTGGATACGTTTTCAATTTCTTCCAGTGCCACACCGGCATCTTGTGCCAGGCGCGCACCGCGCACCACTTCAGAGGTGGTTTGCTCCATGGAGATAACCGCCTCGTTGGTATCGTTCTGAATGGTTTTTACCAGTGCTTCAATCTGTTTGGTCGCAGCAGCCGAACGTTCCGCAAGGCGCTGCACCTCATCCGCTACCACCGCGAAGCCGCGGCCCGCATCACCGGCCATAGAGGCCTGAATTGCGGCGTTTAGTGCAAGAATGTTGGTCTGGTCAGCAATGTCGTTAATCAAACTTACGATATCACCAATCTCCTGGGATGACTCACCCAGTCGCTTAATCCGCTTGGAGGTATCTTGAATCTGTTCACGAATAGTATCCATACCGTGAATTGTGTTTTGTACCACCTTGGCGCCATTACTGGCGATGGATACCGCACGTTCTGCCACCGCGGCCGATTCAGAGGCGTTGGCCGATACCTGGTCAATAGTCACCGCCATTTCGTTAACCGCCGCTGACGCACCAGCAATCTCTTGTGCCTGGTGCTCGGATGCCTCGGCCAGATGCAATGCGGTTTGCTGGGTTTCCTGAGCGGCTGCAGATACGTTCACCGCCGTTTCATTGATTCGTGCTACCAGAATCCGCAGCTGATCAATGGTGTAATTAATAGAGTCGGCAATGGCGCCGGTGAAATCCTCGGTTACCGTCGCGGTGGTGGTCAAGTCACCATCGGCGAGATCGGCCAGCTCATCCAGTAATCGCAAAATTGCAGTCTGGTTGCGCTCGTTGGCTTCGTTGGTAACAGCCAACCGACGTTTTGTACCCAGGAAAAACAGGACACCAATCACCGCCAAGCAGATAACAATTAACGCAGCCAATACCAGAAGTACGGTATTGTTGGCGGGACGCTCAGCGGCCAGCCCACTTATCTTGTCGCTCATTTGACCCACCGCCTGCAACAGTGCTGGGGTGTCATCCAAAATAGCGGTTTCCGCCTGACGAGCACGGAACAGATCGGGTGAACCTTCAAAAATTTGCTGTACCGAACTACTGACGCCCTCAAACAAACTGGCGATATCTTCCAGGCTGGCGCGAGCTTCGGGATCGGTAACTCGGGAAATACCCAACAGTTCACTACCCTCACCCGTTTGCATGGCGGTCAACACGCGGCCATAAATGTTGGCATCAAGGTTAAATTGATCGGCAGCGCGTGCGGCGTCATCATCACCCCGAAGCATTTTATCCACATTTCGTCCGATACGCTCAGCGCGCCAGGACTGCATACCCGCCTGAGACACCTGATCAGCCGGCGCTCGGGATTCAAGCAGTATTTCTACAATATTATTATGCTGCGCTTGCAGTGCCGGAAGGTTGTTATTCAACTCATTACCCACAGCATTCAGGAAAACAATGGTCTCCTGATTATTGAGAATATAACCAACGTTGTCGCGAATTCGATTCCATACCGTAGCAAACACACTGAACTCGTCGGAGAGGGCATCGCGCGTTGCCTGATCAGCGGCGCGCAATCGATCCCAGCTCTCACCCATGGTTTGCAACACCACTTCAAGCTGACCGAAGGCTTCTTCGTCACCGGAGGTCGCGTCCCGCGCAAGGGCCGAAAGCTGGTAGGCCTGAGCGCGAAGCTCGGCGGTCTCGTTCAGGTAGCGCTGGTCATTGTCTGCACCTCGCTGTACCAGTGAGAAAACCACGACTGTGGCGATAATGAATATCACCAACATTACCACCGACAAGACAATAGCGGGATTGCCTTTGATGGTCGCAGCGGTAGTTCTGGACTCAGTTTTCATTTAAATACTCCCGACCGACTTTGCATCTAGATTAAGTACACATAATGGACCGGCTCTGAACCTGAAGACACGATCTCATTCCATTCATTGTTATTGCTGTAGTGTAAAAATGCCCAATACGGCTTTATTTATTTTGCCGCATTAATAAAACGCTCGTCTTCCGCCAATAGAGACAGGCGAAAAACATTCCATAAGGTGTCACCAACCGGGTAACTGCCCCGAACATAACTGTGTAGCGACTCCACTAAATCTTCTTGCGATGCCCGATACTCATCAATCGGGTAATGCTGCATGCCATACACCTGGTCGACTATCAGGCCACTGTAGATATTTTCTGTCTCCAGCACCAATACTCGCCGACGCTTGCGACCACCGACCAAACGCCCACCACAAAAAGCGGCCAAATCAAACAGCGGCAAAAGCCGTCCACGCACGTTAGCCACACCGCGTACCCAGCCCTGCACACCAGGCAAATGGGTATAAGGCGGCACTTCCAACATTTCGGCGACTTCATCAAGCGGTGCCACAAAATAGTTTCCAAGCAAGGAAAAACCAATACCGCTCCACTGCGGACGGGCATCAATTTGCGCCGGCAACCCTTTGGCCACT
>DATBNH010000133.1:0-7003 GCA_036554405.1 Cellvibrionaceae bacterium
GTCCGGACTGGCACACATAAAAAAAGGCCCTCCGTAGGAGAGCCTTCCTTAGATATGGTGCCCAAGGCCGGACTTGAACCGGCACGGCTTACGCCACTACCCCCTCAAGATAGCGTGTCTACCAATTCCACCACTTGGGCATAATAAGGGGTCAATCTAACTGCTTTACTGTTCGCGTAGTCCGTGCCAATCATCCGACACGCTACGCGTGGTCGCTACCGGCATCCTGCCTCTCGCGACAAAGCTGGCCCCGCGAGCGGAGCGAGTGCTTTGGGTCTTAGTGCGTTTAATTACACGTCGGTCGCTAACGGCATCCTGCCTCTCGCGACACTAGTACATCCCTGTACGTCGTCTACCAATTCCTCGGCAACTGCTCCTGCGTTGCTCTACCTCCTGCATCCATGCAGTCGACCACTTGGGCATATTCGGGGTCAATCTAACAGCTTGCTTTTAGTACGTCGGCATACTATCCAACACACCGTCCTTCAAGCTGCTTACTCTTCGCCGGGTACCGCGGGTACATCGCTGGCGGAATCAAAATCCACTGACGGTACGTCGCTGTCAGTCTCGGCGGGAGCGGATTCTATCATGGTTGGAATTGCCGCGTCAGTTACTGAAACGCTGTTTTTTGCAATTATCGCCAAGCCAAAACTGGTGCAGAAAAATATTACTGCAAAGATGGTAGTGGCGCGGGTAAAAAAGTTGCCGCTGCCTTCGCTACCGAATACGGTTTGCGAAGCGCCAGAACCGAATGACGCACCAGCTGAAGCACCTTTACCCTGTTGCATCAGAATAAGTACAATAATTGCCAGGGCGGTAAGAATATGAATAACGAGTACTAAATTTTCCATTACAGGCTCTCTTTAATGAGCATTAAAATACCAGGTGAATATTACCGTGCTTGTTGAGCACAGCGACATATTGCCAAAAAATCTTCCCCATTGAGCGAAGCGCCACCCAACAGCGCGCCATCAATATTGGGCATGGCAAACAGGCTGGCTGCGTTATCCGGCTTGACGCTGCCACCGTATAAAATTTGCAACTTCTTGCCAACTTCGCCAAAAAGGGTGCGAATAAAAGCGTGCACTTCTTCTGCCTCTTGCGGCGAGGCGGATTTGCCAGTGCCTACCGCCCAAATGGGCTCGTAGGCCACCACTGCGCGAGCAAAGACTTCGCTACCCGCTGCAGCTATTACCGCTTGCAGTTGCCGCGCAATAACCTCAAGGGTTTGCCCGGCTTCGCGCGCTTGCTCAGACTCGCCCACACACAGTACGGGTGTTAGCCCCGCCTCCGTGGCGGCGACAAACTGCTTGGCCACCCACTCATCGCTCTCGGCTTGCAAACGGCGGCGTTCGTTGTGGCCGACGATAACATAGCGGCATCCGAGATCGATTAGCATGGCCGCCGATACCTCGCCAGTATAGGCGCCCTCGCCGTTAGCATTCAGTGTCTGTGCACCCACGGCCAAAGTCGAGCCATCGAGCATCTCGGCCGCTTGCATAATATGTACAAACGCCGGACAAATAGCTCCCTCAATATCCACTGAGGACCAACCTGCACCAATTACCTGCAGTAGCTGGCGATTAGCATCCAGACTGCCGTTCATTTTCCAGTTGCCGACCACTAACATTGGCCGCAACGGATCGGTTTGTGGTGCCATTTACCCACCCTCCGTAAAACGGGCGCCAATCTTAGCCCAACAGCGCCCAACATACAATCGCCAGCGGCGTAATCAGGCCAGTGCGCGCTCGACTACTTGCGCCAATTCCTGGGCCAGTGTTTTTACCTGCAGGCGATCTTCGCCCTCCACCATCACCCGCACCACCGGTTCGGTGCCTGAGGGCCTTAACAACACCCGTCCCCGCCCGGCCAATGCTGTCTCGGTCTGCCTGACAGCTTGCTGAATAGATTGATCTTCATCCAGATCCAGCGCTTTGACCCGGTGCACATTGATCATAGTTTGCGGTAGTTTGGTCATGCCCAGTTTGGCATCGTGCAGACTTTGATCCTGACTGCAAATGGCCAGCAATACCTGCAGTGCGGCGATAATGCCATCACCGGTGGTGGTGACATGGCCACAGACAATATGCCCGGATGACTCGCCGCCCAGTATCCAGCTGCGCTCGCGCATGGTTTCTATAACGTAGCGATCACCGACCTTGGCGCGTGCAAAAGGAATATCGAGCTCGTTAAGGCCGAGCTCCAAGCCGAAGTTGCTCATTAAGGTGCCCACCACACCGGGGCAGCCGCCGTGGCGCTGTTGGTAGCTGGCAATAATGTACAGCAGCTCATCGCCGTCGACAATTTCACCCTTGTGATCAATAAATATCAAGCGATCACCGTCGCCATCAAAGGCGATACCGAGATCGGCGCCCACCTCCAGCACCCGCTCTTTCAGCGCCTCGGGATTGGTGGAACCGCAGCTGCGGTTGATATTGGTGCCGTTTGGCTCGTTGGCAAAGGGGATAACTTTGGCGCCCAACTCGCTAAACACACTGGGGGCGATGTGATAGGTGGCCCCGTGGGCGCAATCCACCACCAGCTGCAAACCACTGAGGTTAAACCCCCAGGGCATGGTGCCTTTACAAAACTCGATATAACGCCCCGGGGCATCGGCAATGCGACGCGCCTTTCCCAGGCGCTCGGCAGTAACCATGGGTTTGTCGAGCTGCTCTTCAATGGCGTGTTCAATGTCGTCGGCCAGTTTGGTGCCGTTGGCGTTAAAAAACTTGATGCCGTTATCGTAATAGCTGTTATGGGAGGCGCTGATAACAATGCCCGCTTGCGCTTGAAAAGTGCGGGTCAGGTAGGCAATACCCGGGGTGGGCATAGGACCCAGCAAGCCCACATCGACACCGGCGTTAATCAATCCCGCCTGCAGAGCCGATTCAAACATATATCCAGAGATACGGGTATCTTTACCGATTAAAAATAATCCGGGGCCATCACAGCGATCCACCAACACCCGGCCGGCAGCCCAGCCTAACTTGAGCATAAAATCCGGGGTAATGGCGCCTTCCCCTACCCGGCCACGAATACCATCGGTGCCAAAATACTTGCGCGACATATTTTTCTCCTAAACCGCTGACGCCAACGCTTGATGTATTTTTATAACATCAATGGTAGCGGCCACGTCGTGTACACGAATAATCTGAGCGCCGCGCGTGATCGCTTCCAGCGCCAGCGCCAATGAGCCGGGCAAACGCTGATCCACGGGCCGATCCAACAGTGCAGCCAACATGGACTTGCGCGATAACCCCACCAGTAGCGGCAGTTGGTAATCTTCAAACGTTTTCAGCTCTCGCAGCAGCGTTAAATTGTGCGCCAGAGTTTTACCAAAACCAAAGCCCGGGTCAAGTACCAAGTGCTCTCGCGTAATACCTGCATGCACTGCTGCGGCTATGCGCTCATCAAAAAACGCTCGCACGTCACTCACCACATCTGTGTACTGCGGCTGTTGCTGCATGCTACCGGGTTCACCCTGCATATGCATAAGGCACACCGGCAATCCGGTGGCTGCGGCTGCGGCCAACGCACCCGGGCGCCTTAGCGCGCGCACATCGTTTATCAGAGCCGCACCCACTGTTGCCGCTGCCGTCATCACTTCGGGGGTACTGGTATCAACCGAAACCGGCACATCAAAGCGGCCCACCAGAGCTTCGACCACCGGTACCACCCGCTCCAGCTCCTGCTGGGTAGTGATCGGCACGGCACCGGGGCGGGTGGACTCGCCGCCCACATCAATAATGGCGGCGCCTTCGCTCAGCATCTGCTGGGCCCGCTTCAGTGCCAGCTCAATATCCAGGTGATCGCGCAGGTAATAGCTACCACCGTCAGAAAAGGAGTCCGGCGTGGTGTTGAGCACCCCCATCACTATGGGAGAAGACAGATTCAGCTGGTATTTACCGCAGGCAAGGGAGGTGGCTGAGTTCATAGCAAGCACTTACTTAAACGGGGCCAGATAAATGCGAGAGATACTCAGGCATTTATCTGGCCCCGAGGGGTTTTACACTGGGTCACCTGAGTGGGCTTAGTGATCCTCAGCAGGACCGCCTATAGGCCCTGATTTTTTATCGGTGGCTTCTTTATCGCTCTTGGGATCATCACCGCCTTTGATGTGGCCGTTAAAATCACCATCGTGCCAATCGCGTGGTGGGCGCACCTTGCGCCGAGCCATCAGATCATCCACTTGCTCGGAATCAATGGTTTCGTATTCCATCAGCGCGTTTTTCATGGCTTCAAGAATATCGCGATTTTCATGCAGCACTGCCTCGGCGCGCTTGTAGCAGCTGTCGATAATACTGCGCACTTCCTGATCAATCAGCTTGGAGGTATCGCCAGAATAGTTGGGTGTGCCCGTACCCGGCATCATGCCTTCATCTTCACCATAGTGCAGCGGACCGAGCTTTTCAGACAGGCCCCACTTGGTCACCATATTGCGCGCCAATTCGGTAGCGCGCTCAATATCGTTGGAGGCGCCGGTGGTAATTCCATCGTCACCCAGCGTCATCTGTTCGGCAATACGGCCGCCAAACAAGGTACAGATGCTGGACTCAATGGCGCGCCGGCTTAAACTGTATTTGTCGCCCTCGGGCAAAAACTGGGTGACGCCCAGCGCTCGGCCGCGAGGAATAATAGTGACCTTGTGGATAGGGTCGTGCTCCGGCACAATTTTACCCACAATAGCGTGTCCGGCCTCGTGATAGGCGGTGTTTTCCTTTTCTTTCTCGCTCATCACCATAGAGCGGCGTTCGGCGCCCATCATAATTTTGTCGCGGGCTTTCTCGAACTCTTCCATGGTAACCATGCGCTTGTTGCCGCGGGCGGCAAACAGCGCCGCCTCGTTGACCAGGTTGGCCAGATCGGCACCTGAAAAGCCGGGCGTGCCACGGGCAATAACCGAGGCCACCACGGTGTCGGCAATAGGCACTTTGCGCATATGCACTTTAAGAATCTGCTCGCGACCGCGAATATCCGGCAAGCCCACCACCACCTGGCGGTCAAAGCGGCCGGGGCGTAACAGAGCTTTATCCAGTACATCCGGACGGTTGGTGGCGGCGATGACAATAACGCCCTCGTTGCCTTCGAAGCCGTCCATCTCTACCAGCAACTGGTTAAGGGTCTGCTCACGCTCGTCATGACCGCCGCCGTGACCGCCGCCACGGTGCCGACCTACAGCGTCGATTTCATCAATAAAGATAATACAGGGAGACTGCTTTTTGGCCTGATCGAACATATCGCGCACTCGCGAGGCACCCACACCCACAAACATCTCCACAAAATCGGAACCGGAGATAGAGAAAAAAGGCACCTTGGCCTCGCCGGCAATGGCCTTGGCCAACAGGGTCTTACCGGTACCCGGGGGACCTGCCATCAACACACCGCGGGGAATCTGACCACCCAGACGCTGGAACTTGGACGGGTCGCGCAGGTATTCCACCAGCTCGCTGACCTCTTCTTTGGCCTCATCGACACCGGCCACATCGGCAAAGGTGGTTTTGATCTGATCTTCACCCAACAGGCGCGCTTTGGATTTACCAAAGCTCATGGGGCCGCCACGGCCACCGGCTCCGCCGCCTTGCATTTGGCGCATAAAGAATAAAAATACAGCAATAATAATCAAAATGGGGAAGCTGGCCACCAATAACTGATGCCAAAGGCTGGGCTCATCGCGCTCTTTGGCGGTCACCTCTACCCGGTGTTGCTCAAGCTTGGGCAGCAGCTCCAAATCCAGCACCGGTGGGCGTGTGGTGGTAAAGCTGGTGCCGTCCATTAAGGTGCCTTGCACCTTCCATTCCTGCATCACCACTTCGCGCACCTGGTTTTGCTCAACCGCGTCTACAAATTCGGAGTAACGTATGTCGTTGGTTTGCTCAGGCTTATTAAAACCCTGAAACACGCTGAACAGAACCGCCGCGATGATCAGCCACAGGATGAGATTTTTGGTCATGTCATTCAAGGTAAGAACCTCTATTGATACATCAAAACGCCTTTAGGCGTCTGTTTCAGAAAGCTATCGGTCACTACAGTATAACGTTCCGGAGGGCATTTGAACCGTAAAACAGTGTCAAGTTCACTGATTTGCCCCCTTGAAGTCACGCCCGACAATATAAACCTCGCGCGATCGTGAGCGCGAGGCATCCGGCTTACGTGTTGTCACTTTGCCGAAGGCACGCCTCATATCGGCAAGCCAGGGCTCAAAACCCTCGCCCTGAAACACTTTGGCGACAAAACAGCCGCCGGGTCTCAGCACCTGTGCAGCCATATCCAGCGCCAACTCGACCAAATACATGGCGCGAGGCTGATCAACAGCATCTACTCCGCTCATGTTGGGGGCCATATCCGAGATTACAAGGTCAACCGGGGTCTCCCCGATCATCGCCAGTAAACTCTCGAACACTGCCTGTTCGGTAAAATCGCCTTGAATAAAGTGTACGCCGGCCATGGCGTCCATTTCCAGAATATCCGAAGCGATCACCCGACCGCTGTCGCCCACCCGCTGGGCCGCCACCTGTGACCAACCACCGGGGGCGGCGCCCAAATCCAGCACAGTCATACCGGGACGAAACAGGCGGTCTTTCTGATCGATTTCCAGCAGTTTATAGCTGGCGCGGGAACGGTAACCGTCTTTTTGTGACTGTTTGACGTACTGGTCGGAGAAGTGCTCCTGTAACCAGCGTTTTGAGCTTTTTGATCGGGCCATAACGCCTCGGTATAGGTTACAATACGCTCGCCCCCAAAGGGCGGCTCACATTGATTTTACTACAGGTAACAGTATGCCCATTAGCGCCGATCAGAAAAAGCAATTCCGCACCCGAGGCCACACGCTCAAGCCCATCGTCACTATTGCGGGCAAAGGTTTAACCGAGAATGTACTGACCGAGCTTAACCGGGCGCTGGACGATCACGAGCTGATCAAGGTAAAACTGGCGCTGGCCGAACGCGAAGACCGGGCCCTGGTGATTGACGAGTTAAAAAAACTGCCCAAAACCGACATTATTCA
>DATBNH010000142.1:0-2825 GCA_036554405.1 Cellvibrionaceae bacterium
TCTGCTCTTTAAAACCGCGCACCTTATCGAGGTCGATTTTGGGCTTATTAAAGCTCAGGCCAATCTCGTCGCCATGAGCTGCCTCGCTGATTACCTGGGCCACGTGCAGCAGCGCTTTGGAGGGTATGCAGCCCACATTCAGGCAGACGCCACCGAGGGTTGGGTAGCGCTCCACCAGTGTCACCTCGAGACCCAGATCCGCAGCCCGAAAAGCCGCTGAATAACCACCGACGCCGCCGCCCAGTACCAACAACTCGGTTTTGTGTGTCTCTGCCATTTTCATTCCTCCTGCAATTGTGCCCCGCACGGGCTTGTTAAGGGCAGATACTAATGACTCTACGGGCAAAAGCCAATAAACTCCGAGCTATAAGATACACAGGCCAGATCTTTATGCAGCATGAGCGCGGACAATTTTCCTCCAAAATCGGCTTTTTAATGGCCGCCAGCGGCTCGGCGGTGGGGCTCGGTAATATTTGGGGTTTTCCCACCCAGGCGGCCAGCAATGGCGGTGGCGCCTTTTTGCTAGCCTACCTGATTCTGGCATTTTTGCTGGCCTATCCGGCACTGATGGCAGAGTTGGTGATCGGCCGTCACGCCCGCGCCAATATCGTCACCGCCCTGAATAACCTGAGCCACAACCCACACACTCGCCGGCTGGGGCGCGGTGTGGGCTATTATGGCATTGTGATCGCCTCGCTGATTTTGAGCTTTTACGCCATAGTCGCCGGCTGGATGCTGGCAGAGCTAGGCAAACCGCTGGCGCAGCTACTGGGTATAGAGAGCTTGCACCAGTGGCTCGGCCGCGATGGAATCGGACGCAATATCGCTCTGTGCGCAATCTTTTCCCTGCTGACGGTAACTATTATTGCCCGCGGCGTGGAAAACGGTATTGAAGCCTGGTGTACCCGGCTGATGCCACTGCTATTGCTGATTTTGCTGGGGCTGATTATCTACGTACTGATGCAACCGGGGGCAAGTGCTGGGCTTGCGGTCTATCTGATCCCCGATTTCAGGCAGCTGGCCGACCCCGCCCTGCTTCTGGGGGCCATGGGTCAGGCCTTTTTCTCCCTGTCGCTGGGCGTGGGCACCATGCTGATTTACGGCTCTTACCTTAAAAAAACCGATAGCCTGCCGCGCCTGGGCGCCGCCGTTACCTTGCTGGACACCGGCATAGCCTTTACTGCCGGGTTACTGATACTGCCGGCCCTGTATGTAGCCGAGGCCCAAGGTGTTGCTATTTATGCCGATAGCGGCGAACTGCTGGCCGGTCCGGGGCTGATTTTTCAGGTGCTGCCGGCACTGTTTGATACCATGGGCAGCGCCGGCAACGGCCTGGCTATCGGCTTTTTTGCACTGATGAGTATCGCCGCCCTCACTTCGTCTATCTCCATGCTCGAGGCGCCTGTCTCGGTGGCCGTAGAGCGCACGACGCTAAAACGCACAGGCGCTGCACTGTTAATTGGTGGTGCAATTTTTAGTGTCAGCTGCGTACTTATTGTGAACATGGAGCGCCTGTTTGGCGCCATGGTGTCGTTCACCACCGAATACAGCCAGCCCCTGCTGGGCATTGCCCTGTGCTTGTTTGTGGGCTGGGTAATGCATCGCAATCATTTGTTACAAGAGCTACAAGCGGGACACGGGGATATTGAACACAGCCTGTTCTGGAAAATCTGGCCCTTTTATGTGCGCATTATCTGCCCGCTGTTGATACTGTTGGCGTTTGTACAATCTTTGCGTTAATTACTTTTTAGATAAAACCCGTAGGATGAGAGAAAGGCTAGAGCGCCAGAAGAAATCGAGGCAGTGCCTGAAGCGCAAATAGCCGCGAAAGACCTCTCTTGCCAGCTTTTGGCCCACCGTAAGCCGCTCTTTGGGAGCCTTAATCTGAATGGTGGTGGCAAATTCCGTGTAGTCATGTACACAACCGGGTTTTATTCCCAGGCAGTCCACCCCGTGGAGCCACGCCAAGTCCATATAGTCATCAACCGGCAACACCCATTGCTCAGCCTGCTGCAGAAACTTACCGGCCGCCTCCGGGGCGAGCAAATAGCCTGTGGCCCGCAGAGGGCTTCGCCAATAACGGTGCACACTAAAGCCTGCAATTGTCTGCAGTTTTTTACTGGGCTGGGGGCTGTTATAGAGGCGCAGGTAAGGGAAGCTCTCGGCGAGGTCCTCGGCGTGTTGCAAAAAATCAACAAAATTGGGCATCAGTTTGGCGTCATCTTCGAGAACAATTATGACCCGATTTTCCTGCACACAGGCCTGCCATAATAAATAGTGACTGGCCCACACACCCAACTCGCCAGGCTTGAAAGGTCGCCCTTTGAAACGCAAGCGCCTGGCTTGATTAACGTTGCCAAACAGCGAATGGCCCGCTTGGTAGCCGTCTATGGCCTGAAAATAGGTGGGGGTAAAACCCAACTCCTCAGCCTGCCGGTCTATGGATGCGCGCCGGTCGGTGCTTTGGGGCAGGTTTATAACATAGACGGGGGGATGACTCATTGGGGCACCTGCGCAATTAAAGGGTAGAACCTCGCCGAAGCGCATGTTATGGGTTTTAGCTACCCTTGGCAATTGCACCACCGAGGGAACCGCTGAATACGCCCCGGAAAAAGCCATACGACAAGCTGGACTAACCCGATCTACCCGTTTATTCTTCCCATGCCTTTATAGCCGCACCTACTCTGTGTACAAAAGCAGCACCTGCAAGCGTGATCACTCTACCGACTTGAGCATATTATGAGCTTGATTCCCAAAATTTTACATTTCGTCTGGATTGGCGACGAGTCTAAAAGGCCTGATAGCTACATCAACACCTGGCGCTA
>DATBNH010000151.1:0-6540 GCA_036554405.1 Cellvibrionaceae bacterium
AACTCGCTCGGCGCTGCGATTGCCCCGCATTAATTGACGAAACCCTCGACTGGCTTGCTTCGCTGAATTATCTGAATGACGAGCGCTATGCCGAGGCATTTATTCGCAGCGCCCTGATGAAAGGACGTGGGCCTTTACGTATCAAGCGCGAGCTGCAACAAAAAGGCGTGGCTCCGGCTATTATTAATCACGCTTTTGATGTGGCCGAAATTGATTGGTGGCAACAAGCCCAAGAACTTTGGCAGCGCAAATTCGGTACGCCCCCGGAAGACGCCAAAACCCGCGCCAAGCAAATACGCTTTATGCTCTACCGGGGCTTTTCACTGGATCTTGTCAACGATATTATCAACGGCGCTGATCGCTATGATTATTAACCGTTTGCAGGATTGTCCCTATGCCCCAACTTAATAATAACTATCCAGACAGTACGCAAGTGAATGAAGACCCGCTGGTGGTGATACTGGATGATTTTATCACCGACGACGAATGCCGGGAGCTGATTAAGGCTGCGGATACCGAGCTCAAGCGTGCCTTGGTCAGTGACGGCAGAATGGGTGTACTGAGTAAAGGCCGCACAGGGAGTAATTGCTGGGTTAAGCATCAGCACAATAAAACAATTGCCCGTTTATGTGAGCGTATCAGCCAATTAGTAGGCTTGCCCCTGGTTAATGCCGAGTCACTACAGGTGGTTCACTATGCTACAGAACAAGAATATGCCGCCCACTTTGACGCCTGGGATGCCGATACCGAACGCGGCCAGCGTTGCATGGCCCGGGGTGGCCAGCGCTTGCTCACTTGTTTGATGTACCTAAATACGGTGAGCGAGGGCGGTGGTACCGGATTTCCCACGCTGGACGTGGAAGTGGCTGCCATAAAGGGGCGTATGGTAATTTTCCATAACTGCCATGCGGGTACAAATCTGCGCCATCCGGCCAGTTTACACGGGGGCTTGCCGGTTACTAGCGGCGAAAAATGGGCCTGTAATTTATGGTTCCGAGAAAGTCCCTACCAAGCAGTAAGTCAGGCCAGTGCCAAAAAGACGAGCTTTAAGCGGCGCTTTTAAACCGCAAAACCCCCCACCCGATCGCTAACAGCAAGCCACTAATGGCCCCGTAAACATGAGCAATGGCAACCACCGGCGCGGCAATGAATGACTCTGTTGCTGCCTGGCTGCCGGGCACCCATTGTTCGTAAGCGAGTTTGCTGATAATTACCACCAGAGCGATCAGAGCCAAGGGGATTTTTTTTAGTACAGAGGGCCATAAGCCATACACTAATAAGCCATGCAAAACACCCGATAAGCCGGCATAGTAGCCGATAACCGGAGGCAAAAAGTACAGGCAAGCTGAGGTACCAAGGCAAAGTAAAACAAACACCAGCAGCCAGTGGCGTACAGAAAAGCTGTCACCCACCCACAGCATTATTAGCCACAAACCGGCCAGGTTCAACAGGGTATGGTTTATACCCAAGTGCACCATATGCCCGCTGAGTACGCGCCAGATTTCACCCTGGGCGATAGCTTGGGGTTGGAACTGAAGGCTGTGATTGACGCTCGAGCCCAATAAACCCAGCAATAAAATCAGGGCGCTGAAGGCGAGGGTACAAGTGAGTCGTTTGGTATTATCGGTCATGACCAGATCATAGCAAGTCCGGCGCCGCCACTTAAGCGTATTTATGCCAGTAACAGGTAAAATTGAACAGCAAGAGTTTATTGTTAACTGCCAGAGCCGATACCTGCTTATATGTAGTTAGATGGTATTTGTGACTATTATTGATAATCGTTCGCGTGAAGGCGCTGTGGTGGCCACCGAAATGTGTTAGAAGTTATAAATAAAATATCTTCTAGAAAGAAATTCGAATAAATAGGATTTCTCTGTATTTGCTGCGGGTTAATCTCAGTGTGTTAATTTTAAGTGTCTGATTTTAAACACTATTATTTTCTCGGGGTAGTACTGTGTTCAGCTTGGGTTTTAAAAACCAACGCTGAAATGCAAAGATTCCGTGACTCGCATCATATTAATATGGTCAAGCAGAAAATAAGTGTGGTAGGTTAATGCCTGTCCTATTGACCTTACTGCCCAAGGTGAAACGGGATACAGAATCGAATACTTACTTTTAAAGATAATAAAAAGGATACTTTCTATGTTGAGCCGATTAATGCTTTGTCTTCTTGCTACATCAGTTGTAAGCCTTACGGCTTGCGGTGGTAACGACAATGTTGACCAATCGAAAGTGGTTTACAATCCCCCTACTGATCTGAACGCCGAGCCGGAACCAGAACCCGAGCCGGAGCCAGAACCCGAGCCGGAGCCAGAACCCGAGCCGGAACCAGAACCTGAGCCAGAGCCCGAACCGGAACCAGAGCTGGTTGAGGTGACTGTGGACGTTCCCCTCGCCGAAGGTTGGCGCGTAAACCCAGATGACAGAATGATGGATTATGTAGCGGGTGGTGTTCGCTATGAACCTACAGCTGAGGACAATCAGCTGGTGTATGATATGGCAGGCCCCATTAACCTCAATGGCGCTATTTTTGAATTTGAATTTGAAGCGGACGACGCCTACGTTGCGAGCGGAGCCAATCTGCAGCCGTTTGTACAGGAAAAAGTCAGTTATAGTCTTGGTCACTGGGACTGCTGGATCAATAATGCTGATTTGGGAACAGGTACCTATACCTGCACCTTGCCCGATGAAGGTTGGATGATTGATGGCGAGGAAGGTGTGCAGTTTGGGGTGCAAGCCAAGGGCTCACCGGCCGGTTCGATCACAATTACCAAGCTGACGCTGACCCATATGGCTGAAGCAGCCGAAGAACCTCAGCCCGAAGCCAACACTATTGGTGATTCAGGAAGCGTTAGCATGGATTCTGCCTGGTATACAGAGGGCGATGCCGTGACCATGGATTACTCCAATGGTGGAGTGACGTTTGCAGCTACGGCTGGGGATCAGCAGATTGTTTTTGATCTGGCAGGCCCTGTGGACCTGAGCAACGTGGATGTGATGTTTACATACGAGGCTAGCCAGGAGTTCATTGATAGTGGCGCTAACCTGCAGCCCTTTGCCCAACAGAAATATGGAGACTATGTGGGTAACTGGGGCTGCTGGATCAACAATGCCGATCTGGCGACAGGTAGCGCTACATGTACCATGCCTGCGGGCTGGAGTATCCCCGAAGGAGAACGTGTAAAAATCGGCGTTCAACCCAAGGGCACTCCGGCTGGCTCTTTGACCATTACCGATGTTCAGGTCAACCTCTAATTGACTAATGAGGATTGAGTCAATAAACCCGGCTTCGGCCGGGTTTATTTTGTCTGCATCTTTATGTCAATGAGCCTTACTATCAATAGCTCCCCCGTAGACCCCACCGGCCTTAACTGGCATAATCAGCGCCCAATTTTCATACACTCCCCGTCTGTTTTTGCCTGCGGGTATTTATCTTATTGTTCCGGTCTATTCAGAGGAATCTCATGCGTCCATCGGTTAAACCCCAAAACCCCAATTTTTCTTCCGGCCCCTGCAGTAAGCGTCCGGGCTATGATGTGGCCAAGCTGGATCTGGCTACCCTGGGCCGCTCGCACCGCTCGGCACTGGGTAAAGCTGCTCTGGGTCGCGCTTGCGAGCAAACAGCTAAATTGTTGAGTCTGCCGGAAGGTTATCGCGTGGGTGTGGTCGCTGGCTCCGATACCGGTGCGGTGGAGATGGCCATGTGGTCGATGCTGGGTCAGCGCCCGGTGGATGTCATGCAGTGGGAGTCTTTTGGCAAGGGCTGGCTTACCGATGCTACCAAACAGCTGAAGTTGAATAACCTTACCGCACATGAGGCCGATTATGGTCAGTTGCCCGATGTTAGCAAGGTCAACTTTGATCACGATGTGGTCTTCACCTGGAACGGTACCACCTCGGGCGTTAAGGTGCCCAACGGTGACTGGATTGCTGATGATCGTGCGGGCCTGACCATTTGCGATGCCACCAGTGCTGTGTTTGCCATGGAACTGCCCTGGGAAAAACTGGACGTAATCACCTTCAGCTGGCAGAAAGTGTTAGGGGGTGAGGGCGCTCACGGCATGTTAATTCTCGGCCCGCGTGCGGTTGAGCGTTTGCAAACCTATACGCCGCCCTGGCCTTTGCCCAAGCTGTTCCGTATGACTAAAGGTAGCGAGCTGGTGGAAGGTATTTTTAAAGGCGAAACCATTAACACGCCCTCCATGTTGTGTGTGGCCGATTATCTTGATGCGCTCGATTGGGTAGAGTCTATTGGCGGCGTCAGTGCCGCTATTAGCCGCAGCGAAGCTAATTTAGCCGCGCTGGAAGCCTTTGTAGACAACCGCGACTGGATCAGCTTTTTGGCCGAAGACAAAACTATTCGCTCTAATACCAGTGTCTGCTTTACCCTCAAGGCAACGCCCGAGCAGGTAAAAGCCCTGGTTAAATTACTCGATAGCGAAGGCGTTGCCTACGATATTGGCGCCTACCGCGACGCGCCTCCGGGCCTGCGCATCTGGTGTGGTGCTACCGTGGAAGCAGCTGATATTGAGGCACTGCTACCCTGGCTGGATTGGGCTTACGCTGAAGTGACTGCCGCCTGACATTAACCGATAAAAATTTGAGAAGACTGATGTTTAAAATCAAAACCTACAACAAGATTTCTGAAAAAGGTCTAAACCGTTTTGACCGCAGCAAATACGAAGTGGCCAGCGAATTCAGCCACCCGGATGGCTATATTCTGCGCAGCCATAAGCTCCACGGCGAACCTTTACCCGAGAGTGTAAAGGCAGTAGCACGTGCCGGCGCTGGTGTTAACAATGTACCGGTAGAAGAGTACACCAAGCAGGGTGTGGTGGTGTTTAACGCGCCTGGCGCCAATGCCAATGCGGTAAAAGAATTGGTGCTGACCGGCATGCTGTTGGGCTCGCGGGGTATTGTGCCGGGTATGGCCTACGCGCAATCGCTGACTCATATGACCGATGCCGCCGAAATGAGCAAGCTGATGGAAAAAGAAAAATCCAATTACGCCGGCAGCGAGCTCATGGGTAAAACCCTGGGTGTTGTCGGCTTGGGTGCCATCGGCTCACTGGTGGCAGAAACCGCGTTGGCGCTGGGCATGAATGTGGTCGGTTACGACCCGGCACTGTCGGTAGAAGCCGCCTGGCGTCTGCCCAGTCAGGTAGGGCGTATGGAAAACCTGCAAGCGTTGCTGGCTCGCTCCGATTACATATCACTGCATGTGCCGGCCATTGATGCCACCCACCATTTAATTAACGACGAGTCATTAAAGTCTGTTAAGACCGGTGCGGTGCTGCTGAATTTTGCGCGCGAAGCCATTGTCGATTCACACGCGGTGGTCAACAGCCTCGATAGCGGCCAATTGCGGATGTATATTTGCGATTTTCCAGAGCCTGTACTGCTGGGTCGCAAGGATGTTTACACCATGCCGCACATCGGCGCCAGCACCGCTGAGGCGGAAGAGAATTGTGCCATTATGGTGGCCGATCAACTGATGGACTATCTGCAAAACGGCAACATTAAAAACTCGGTAAACTTTCCCACTGTCTCTATGGATCGCACAGTGGGGCAGAGTGTACGCATTACCTTATGTAACCAAAATGTGTCCGGTGTGCTGGGGCATGTACTGTCGGTACTGGCCGATAACAATGTCAACGTACTGGACATGGTTAACAAGAGCCGTGGCGATATCGCCTATAACATTATTGATGTTGAAGCTATGCCTGCCGATGTTGTTATCGAAGCCATCCGCGCGGTTGATAACGTGATCAGCGTGCGAGTTATATAGGTCTAAGATGTACAAGCTGGTTTTCTATGTGCCTGAAAGTCATTTGGAATCGGTAAAAACAGCGGTTTTTGCCGCAGGCGCCGGAAAAATAGGCGATTACGATCAATGCTGCTGGCAGGTGCTGGGCAGTGGGCAGTTTCGCCCGTTGCCGGGCAGCCAGCCTTTTAGCGGTAGCCACAACCAGCTTGAACAAGCGCCGGAATGGCGGGTAGAGATGGTCTGCACAAACGCTCTGATTCACGCGGTCAGGGCGGCTTTACTTGCTGCGCATCCGTTTGAAGAACCTGCCTACGATATTTGGCAATTGATGGATGTTTGATCCGCGTTGGCAGGCCTTGCAAGCACGGCTAACGCCGATTGCGCACTTGCCTGACTCGCCAGAGGGCTTCCACCGGCAGGCCGCAGTGCTTGTGCCCATTGTTACTTTAGCCAACCCTGAGCTGATACTCACACGCCGTGCCGCCCACTTGGCTTCCCACGCCGGCGAGATCGCCTTTCCTGGCGGGCGCTGGGAGCCAGACGATCAAACACTGCTGCACACCGCACTGAGAGAATCTCACGAAGAAATTGCCCTGCCGCCTCACGCGGTGATTCCCCTGGGGACCTTGCCGGTATACTGTACGCGCGCCGGTGTGCGGGTGACGCCAGTGGTGGGTCTTGTGCCTGAGCAGCAAGCTTTTGTACCCCAATTGGCCGAGCTCGATAGTATTTTCACCGTTCCGCTTCATTTCTTCTCGGCGGCGAATGCCACT
>DATBNH010000220.1:0-1934 GCA_036554405.1 Cellvibrionaceae bacterium
CAACAAGCTGCAGACATACTGGCCATTGATGAACGAACCATTGATCGATATTTGAGCAGTTATGCCGATGAGCTTAAGGGCAATGGATACCGTGTCCTTAAGGGTAAATCCTTGAAATCTCTACGATTAGCTTATGTCGACGACTCAAATGTCGTCGACATAAGCCCTAAAGCGCCCCCTCTGGGCGGAGCAGATACAGGGCCACCCTGAGATATCTATAACAGATCCAAAAGCCACTCAATGATTGCCTTCCTCAATCAGGATCAGCCATTCGATTGGGTGTAGCTAAAATAGCCTTGATGACTTTGATGCGTTTTGGCTTCTATAATGACGGTATCACCCATGGAGCAGTGTTATGCCAACGGCACAGATAAACCACACAATGTTAGCCTGGGCGCGCGAGCGCGCCGGGTTTTCTGTGTCTGTGTTTGCTGGCAGATGTGGTGTTAGTGAAGAACGGCTGCGCCGCTGGGAATCCGGCGAAGACCCTCTGACCTTTAAACAGGCCCAAACCTTTGCAGCCAAGGCCTATGTCCCATTTGGCTACCTTTTTCTTCGGGAGCCACCGGTCGATAAGTTACCAATCCCGGATCTTAGAACTGTCGACAACCGAGGAGTAAACCGCCCCAGCGCTGAATTACTCGACCTGATCAAGCTGACGCTACAGCGCCAACAATGGTACCGCGACTATTTGACCCATGAACTTGCAGCCCCTAGCCCTGCTGTAGGACGCGTCAGCCCGGACGCCACGGTTAAGGCTATTGTCAAGGATATGCGGCAGCTTTTACGCGTGCCGGCGCACCCAGAACGCGGCAGCAGTGACGACTACTACCGCGACTTGGTTACACGGATAGAAGCGGTGGGCGTACTGGTTATGCGCGAATCCAACTTTCGTCACTATACCCGGCCGCTGCTCGTTGAAGAGTTTCGCGGTTTTGCCATCGCTGATGCTTTCGCTCCCATTGTTTTTGTCAATCACGCCGATGCACCCGGTGCGCGGTTGTTTACGCTGATCCATGAGCTGTCTCACATCTGGATGGGCATTTCTGGTGTTTCCGATGGCGATGAATCCACCCATGTTACCAGCGAAATAAAATGCAACGCGGTGGCGGCTGAGTTTCTTGTGCCAGAGGTTGAGTTCCGCCCGCTCTGGGAACAGCGCGAGGAGTGGACTGACAATCTTGCGCCGCTTGAAGCCCACTTCCATGTCAGCAAATGGGCCCTTGCCCGCCGAGCACTGACACTTGGGTTTATTTCCATTGATCAATACCGCGAGTACATAGCCAGGCAAAAAGCTATTTGGGATGCGCGTGCAAAAAAAGAGGGCTCTGGGCCGAGTTTTCACAAAACAAGAAATGCCCAAATCAGCAAACCGTTTTCCAGGGCCGTTTTATCTCAGGCATTTAACGGGCACATATTGCTCCGCGATGCCGGGCAGCTACTGGGTGTCAACCCCGCCAAGTTAAAACGATTTGCTGAAGAGGTACGCATTTGAAGTATTTACTGGATGCAAATACTTATATTCAGGCAAAGAATCAGTATTACGGCATGGAATTCTGCCCTGCTTACTGGGAGTGGCTGGATGTCCAATTTGCCTCTGGTGAAGTTGGCAGCATCGAATTCATTGGTAAAGAGCTCAAGGAAGGTAATGATGAACTGGCAACGTGGGCTAGACAACGCAGTAGTCATTTTCTTACACACGTTGATGCGCCAACTCAGCAAGTATTCTCTGAAATTGTTAATTTTGTGATGTCACAGGGGTTTGATCCGGCGAATAGGGATGAATTTTTGGCAAAAGGTGACCCTTGGTTAATCGCCAAGGCAAAAACACTGGCAGCCACAGTAGTGACTCATGAAGCGACCCTTTCTCCCGCCACCAAGAAAGTAAAAATCCCCAATATCTGTCAGCAATTTGAAGTTCCCTGCATCAGTAA
>DATBNH010000227.1:0-3130 GCA_036554405.1 Cellvibrionaceae bacterium
TGCTCTGCTCTTTTTCGCTAAGCTGAGGAAGCTCGATATCGACAAATTTTTTCCAGTCCGGGCGACCGCTGAACAGGTCTTTCTCCCACCAGGTAGTACCCGCCTCCATAGCCTCGCGCTCGGTAACACTCATGGGCGGCATTGCCTTTTGCAGTAGCCCGTATACCGGGGTACTGATCACTTTGCGCCGCAGTGGCGTTATATTCAACAGCAGAGCAATGGCCGCCACTGGCACCAGAAACAACCACATCCACGCCGACATCAGTGTTAGTCCCACCAACCCCGCCACCAATACCACCGAGCCGATTAACAGCCCCAGCGGGTAATAGAGCACAACGGTGAGCAAAGCGATAAAAATAACCAGCGACAACAAGAACATACATGTTTCTCCAAGCAAAAGCCTTCCCGGCGGTTAGTACAGATCCTACAGCGAACCCGACTTACAGTGTGGCAGCTTTTTCTGCGCACGTAAGGCAAAGATAGCGCAAAAAGAGGGTAAAATAACGCCGTTTTAACAATTGGCGAGAAATGCCACTCTGGCACGCCTCCAAGTAGACGTCAGCCGCCAGTCAGGGTTCCGGAGCTGGGGCCCACACACTGGGCCAATCAGGCCGCAGTATTATATATCCGCGTCTGGGCGAGCAATTCTACAACGCGGACAGACTTCACTGCCTGGAGATAACCGTTCATGTTTTTTGATCACACCAGTAATGTTATAGCCAAACCCGCCACGGCACTGATGCCGATCACTTGCATCACACTGCGCTTGAAGTAAAACAAAAGCCCCGCTGCCAATAGTGCGATCAGTGCTGAATAGCCGTCAAAGTGACCACTAAAACCTTCTGGCCAGAGGACGTGATAACCGAAAAATAGTGCCAGGTTAAGAATCACACCCACCACAGCGGCAGTGATGCCCGTTAGGGGTGCGGTAAACTTAAGCTGATTATGGGTGCTCTCTACAATCGGCCCGCCAATCAAGATAAACAAAAACGACGGCAAAAAGGTAAACCAGGTAACCAAGATTGCCGCAAGTGTTCCGGCCCAGAATAAATTGTGCTCAATGAATTCGGCCGTCACATAGGCACCGATAAACGCAACAAAGGCCACCACCATAATCAGCGGCCCGGGTGTGGTCTCCCCCAGCGCCAGGCCGTCGATCATCTGGGTAGGTGTCACCCAGCCGTAATAATCCACCGCACCTTGATACACATAGGGCAGTACCGCGTAAGCACCACCAAAGGTGAGCAGCGCCGCCTTGGTAAAAAACCAGGCCATTTGCGTAAACGTATGTTCCCAACCAAAACCCATCCATAAAGCGCCCATTGGCAGTACCCACAGGGCAACGCCGATAGCCAATATTTTTATAAGTTGCCACCAGCGAAATTGTGTATGCGCAGGTGGCGGCGTGTCGTCGTCGATGAGTGCCTGACCGTAGGATTTTTGAGCACTGCCGTGGCTGCCGCCGATAGAAAATTGAGCCGGTGCCACGCGCCCACCGATAAAACCCACAATAGCCGCGCCCAGGATGATGAAGGGGAAAGGAATATTCAGCGCAAAAATGGCCACAAAGGCAGCAGCCGCCAACCCCCAAAGCCAGGCGTTTTTCAGCGCACGGGTGCCAATACGGTAGGCCGCCTGCACCACTATAGCCGTTACCGCAGGCTTAATGCCGTAAAACAAACCCGCTACTAGCGGTACATCGCCAAAAGCAATATAGACCCAGGACAACACCACCAGAATCAACAAGGATGGCAACACAAACAGTGCGCCCGCAATAATGCCACCCCAGGTGCGGTGCAATAGCCAACCAATATAGGTCGCCAACTGCTGCGCCTCTGGCCCGGGCAGCATCATGCAGTAGTTAAGGGCATGTAAAAAACGCCGCTCGCTCAACCAGCGGCGGCGTTCCACCAACTCTTGATGCATAATCGCAATTTGCCCGGCGGGGCCGCCAAAGCTGATGAAACCTAATTTCAACCAAAAGCGCAGAGTCTGCCACAAGCTGACGGAGGAGGGAGGAGTTATAAGTGGCTCTTGACTCATAATTGCTACAAATAGTGGCTGGAAACAATGCGGCACATCATACACAACTTCCACTTTTACAGTCATCGCCAGAGCATCACGCAGTTAGCGTAAACATTGGACGGTGTCACCAGAAAACCAGACGGTTGGCAGGAATACGCCAAAAAAGGGGTAGAAAGCAGTTGCGGTGCCCACACTTATCGCTACAATTGCACCCTTGTGATGCCGTTTACCACATCACCCCCATGATGATAATAATTATATTTCACTAAAATCATGGCTTTATTGGCCTACTCACGCCCCCAAGGCAAATAAATATGTCTAGAATTTCCGCTCAAACTTTTACGCTACTCGACAGTATTAAGGAGTTTTTTTTACGCTTTGCCGCCTCGGGTGTTATTCCCGGGCGCTGGTTCAATGCCAAGCTGCCTCCCGAGCAAGAACGGCACAGGGCAGAGCTTCCACTGACTCTGGAAATTGTCAGCCACTGCTGGAAGTACTCGGAGTTTCAACTGTATCAGTTAAGCTCGCTGGTGAACCATCCACCCACACAATTGAATATTATCCATACGGTTTATTATTCCAAAACTGATGCGGACACTGTGCGCATTCTCAATTTCTTTGAAAATAAAACCATTAGCAATGTGCGCTGGAATTTTATTGCACTGCCTAAAGAGAAATTATTCAGGCGCGCCATCGGGCGCAATATGGCCGCCCTTAACACCACGGCAGACTGGATCTGGTTTACCGATTGCGATGTGGTTTTTCATCAGGGCGCACTCGACACACTGGCGCAACAATTGGCCGGAAGGACCGATGCGTTGGTCTATCCGCAAACCATGTATATTACCCAACTGCTTAAAAAAGATGACCCTTTGATTACTAAAGCCAAAGCAGAGCTAGAAGTGCTGGAAATTGACACCTCTGAGCTCAGCACACGTTATTTCACTCGCGCCACCGGCCCAATTCAGATCACCCACGGCGATGTCGCCCGCGCCTGTGGTTACTGCGCCGATCTGGCGGTCTACCAAAAACCCATGGCGCGCTGGAGTAAATGCTATGAAGACCGTGCCTTTCGCTGGTTACTCGGCACAAAAGGCACGCCCAT
>DATBNH010000255.1:0-1742 GCA_036554405.1 Cellvibrionaceae bacterium
GCCACAGTGGCGAGATTTTCTGCCAGGGTTTTACCGGTCACTGTCAGGCAATCACCGTGCAGCAGGTCGGCATCGAGCAGTGTTTTCATTAGCGGTTGAATACCGCCTATGGCCACCAGTTCGCTCATCATGTAGTGGCCGCTGGGGCGCAAATCTGCCACTACCGGCACGCGCTTGCCAATGCGGGTAAAATCTTCCAGCTCGAGCGACACCCCCACGGTATTGGCCATGGCAATTAAATGCAGTACGGCATTGGTGGAGCCGCCCAACGCAATTACCACGGTGATGGCGTTTTCGAACGCCTCTCTCGTCATTATGTGCGATGGGCGTATATCCCGCTCCAGTAGCGTTAACACAGCAGCGCCTGCCGCCCGGCAATCTTCATGCTTTTCTGATGACACGGCATTTTGAGCCGAACTGCCGGGTAAGCTCATGCCCAACGCTTCAATGGCCGAGGCCATGGTGTTGGCCGTGTACATACCACCACAAGCACCGGGGCCGGGTATCGCCGTCTCTTCAATCTGTTTGACATCAATCAGCGACATATTGCCCTGGACATGAGCGCCCACGGCTTCAAATACCGAGATAATATCCGTGTGCCCTTTGCCGGGCAGTATGGTGCCGCCGTAAACAAAGACGCTGGGACGATCGAGCCGTGCCAGACCCATCAGGCAGCCCGGCATATTTTTGTCGCAACCGCCGATGGCCACCAGACCGTCAAAACCCTCGCAACCAGCCACAGTTTCAATGGAATCGGCAATCACTTCGCGCGATACCAACGAATATTTCATGCCCTCGGTACCGTTGGCGATACCGTCGGAAATGGTGATGGTATTAAAGATCACACCCTTGCCGCCGGCTGCATCTGCCCCGCTTCGTACTTCCTCGGCAAGCTCGTTGATGTGACTATTGCACGGTGTCACCTGGCTCCAGGTGGAGGCGATTCCCACCTGGGATTTACCGAAGTCACTGTCATTGAAGCCCACAGCTCGCAACATGGCGCGACTGGCGGACTTATTAACGCCATCCACCACCGGAGCGGAATAGCGGCGACGGGCATCATCTGGTGTCTTATTCATGGTGTGCTTTCCTTTTTACCCACCTCAATTTTGGCGTGTGGGATATTCATTGTTGAATGCCGCGTGAAGTTAAAGCGTTTTTGGAGTCTACCATGGGTGGTGCTTTCTCAGCGACCTGCCAAGCCGTAAATGATATTCATACGTGATTGCAAAATGGCTTTGTAGCCACGACTTGCGATGGCGCCCTTGAGATCTTGCTGCCAGCGATTTGCAGAGTCTTCAATTAATAGATAACGGGGCAGAAGGGAGTCTGCGGCCTCGTGCAGAAAGGGGCAGAGGGCCAAATCTTCTGCGCCTTCAATATCAATTTTTAGCACATCGATCCGTTCGATAGATTGCGCTTGTAAAATACTCATAAGCGGTTGGCACTGAACAGAAATAGTGGCGCCTGAACGCGTGCTTTCGCTGTCTGCCACTATACTGTTTTGCCCCAGATTATCGGGATTCAGATGTAAATCGAAAGAAGTCACTCGGTCCGCTACGCCAACAGGCAGTACGCGAATGTCAGGCCAATCGTTACGGCCCTGTTGCGTGGCCTGGATATTAAACAGCAGCCGTTGGTAAATAGGCGGGTAGGGCTCAAGCGCTAAAATTCGTCCCTGAGCGTTCATTTGTGTGGCTGCAAACAGAGAGTAAACGCCGACGTTCGCACCTATATCTATA
>DATBNH010000261.1:0-5770 GCA_036554405.1 Cellvibrionaceae bacterium
TGCGGGAACCTCCTTATAACATTCATCGGACAACTGCTCCCGATAGCGCTCGCAGGCTTCATTATCCATTGCCTGCAATAAATGCTTATGAATCGGCGAGCGCAACCGGGTATAGACTACGATCAGCTCACTGAGGTTATCGGCCTGACGGTAATTGCGTAAAAACCACCGAGCCCCGCGCCTGACAATGCCGGCCAAACGATTCATTAACTGTAATTGTGCCTCGGCAGAAACAGTAAAATCCAGTTCCTCCAACGCACTGAAGTAACGGTTAAAATCGAAGTAATGACTGGCAAACAAAAAAGACTGGGCTATAGCCAGAGCATGAGCGCCCGTTGCATCATTCATCCGTTGCACAAAAGTACAGCCGAGCTTATTGACCATATCATTGGCCAGTTCAGTGGCAATAATTTCCCGGTGCAGGCGGTGCTGCAACAGTGCGTCAGGATACTTTTTCACCAGCTTCGCGGGAAAGGCACGCACACTGTATTCAGCTAAACAGGTATCCTTACCGACAGCATCTGTGGCCAACAGCTCTTTAAGCTCCATTTTCGCGTAGGCAATCAGTACCGATAATTCTGGCCGCGTCAGGCCACTGCCAGAACTGCTGCGCTCGGCCAGAGTTTCATCGTCGGGAAGATACTCCAGCTGACGGTTGAGCCTTCCCGAAGACTCCAGATAGTTAATAAAGCGTCGATATTCTGAGGTACTGATAACCGTGTCATGCTGCGCCAGGCTAATGGCGAGTGTCTGACGGTAGTTATTACCCAATACCAGGCCGGCCACATCCTCGGTCATATTGGCTAACAACTTGTTGCGTCGCGACCTATCTAATTGACCCGTTTTCACCAGATCATTCAGTAATATTTTAATATTCACCTCATGATCGGAACAATCTACACCGGCGGCATTATCAATAAAGTCCGTATTACAAGCACCGCCGGAAAGGGCAAATTCAATCCTACCCAGTTGCGTCATGCCCAGATTCCCACCCTCACCAATGACCTGGCAGCGTAACTCACTCCCATTGACTCGCAACACATCATTGCTTTTGTCACCTACATCGCTATGACTTTCAGCACTGGACTTCACATAAGTCCCTATACCTCCATTCCAGATCAAATCCACCGGCGCTTTTAATAAATGATGCATAAGCTGTGTGGGCGTTAATTGCTGCTCATTGATGGCAAATACTTTCTGCATTTCGGCGGTCAGCTCAATGGTTTTAGCCGACCGCTCAAAGATTCCCCCGCCTTTGCTAATTCGCCTTTTATCATAGTTATCCCAACCACTATCGGCACTATTAAACAGTCGCTCCCGCTCACTATAAGAGCTTTCACAATCAGGATTGGGGTCGATAAAAATATGACGATGATTAAACGCCGCCAGCAGTTTTATCTTTCTGGACAGTAGCATGCCGTTGCCAAATACATCTCCGCCCATATCGCCAATACCTAACACGCTGAAAGGCGTGGCATTAATATCGTGGCCACGCTCCATAAAATGCCGCCAAACCGACACCCAGGCCCCGCGGGCAGTAATACCCATGGCCTTATGATCATACCCCTGACTGCCGCCAGAGGCGAAGGCATCGCCAAGCCAAAATTTATAGTCAGCGGCAATAGCATTTGCTGTGTCAGAAAAAGTCGCGGTGCCTTTATCGGCGGCCACAACCAAATAGGGGTCGTCGTCATCGTAGCGCACTACATCCCGCGGCGGTTCGATGACGCCCTCCACCAGATTATCGGTCAGATCCAGCAAGGCACTGATAAACTGGCGGTAACAGATCAGGCCCTCTTCGCGCAGTGCCTGACCTGTCAGACCTTCGGCCTGTTTACACACAAAGCCACCTTTGGCGCCCCCGGGAACGATCACCGCGTTTTTGACCTGTTGCGCCTTTACCAAACCCAGCACTTCTGTGCGGTAATCTTGCAACCTGTCCGACCAGCGCAAGCCTCCACGAGCCACCCTGGAACCCCGCAAATGGACACCCTCAAAACGCAGGGCGTTCACATAAATTTCGAACTGAGGTCTTGGCTGCGGAACCTCAGGGATTTGACGCGGCGATAACTTAAAGCACAAATAGTCTGGAAACCGGTTGTCTTCAGGCCGTTGATAATAATTACAACGTAAGGTAGCTTTCATTAATGTTAAAAACTGACGCAGTATGCGATCCTCATTGAGATTGGCTACCGCATCCAGTTGCTGAAGTATTCTTTTTTCAAGTCCATTCAGATGTTTATGACGCTTTTCAGTAGAGGTTTTATCGGGCTTGAATTTATCACAAAAGTATCCCACCAATTCGCGGGCAATCAACGGATGTTTACACAAAGCATCGGCAATGAAGTCACTGGCAAAGGAAAACGATATCTGACGCATATACTCGGCGTAGCTGCGCAGCATCTGTACGGCTTGCCAGTCGACACCGGCAGCAATAATCAACCGGTTAAAGCCGTCATTGGTGACATGTTTATACCAAACCGCTAAAAACAGATTGCGCATCAGATCGGTCAGCTCTTCGCGTACTTCAACGCCGCTTCGGGCCTCAAGGGAGAAGTCATGAAGCCACAGAGAACCTTTACCGTGAGGAGAAATAACGAAAGGATGCTCCGCGAGGACTACCAAGCCCATATTTTCCACCACAGGAATAATATCCGACAGTCTTAGTGACTTTTCAAGAGCATAAAATCGCATCCTGATATCGCCGCTATCGTTGATAACAATATCAATAGACAGGCCGTTTTCATCCATGCCTTCAATTTTGGCAATATCATCCAGCGCACTGGCTGGGTTATAGAACTCCTGATAGGCATCAGAAAAAGCCAGCCGATAATCTTGATAATACTGTCGTCCCTTTTGTTCGCCGTAGTTATCAATGAGTTTATCGTGTAGCTTGTGCCGCCAGGGCTTTATTAAATCAGCGATTTTTTCTTCCACTCTCCTGGGCTCATAACTGCTGCGTAAAGCAGAGGATTTGGTACGGAAAACCAGGTGCACCCGAGCCAGTACCGATTCGGAGAACCATGTAGTAAATTCATCATCCACCGCCCCGAGGTACCGAGACAAGAAACGCTGTATATGCTCGCGCACCTGTGTGGAAAAAATATCCCGGGGAATATAGACCAATGCGCTAACGAATTTGCCAAAGGGATCTCTGCGCAAAAACAGCCTGACCTGGTAGCGTTCATTAATACTGAGAATCCCCGCCAGGGTTTCCTGCAACTCTTCAATGGGGTACTGAAAAAGCTCATCGCGGGGAAAGGTATCTATAATTTGCGCCAGGGCCTTACCCTCATGACTGGAAAAATTCAAGCTCATATATTCATAAATATACTGAAGCTTTAGACGTACAAGGGGAATTTTGAGCGGGGAAACACTGTAGACGGCTGACGTATACAGACCGAGTATTCTTGCCTCGCCAACTAATGCGCCATGGGCATCAAAGCGCTTAACCACAACGTAATCGGGATAGGCATTTCTGTGAACACGTGCGCGTTCTGGCGACTTGGAAAAAGCCGCCACATCGGCGGACTGATAAAAGCGGGTGATACCCCCAGACTCTGGAAGCGTCTTAACCCTTGTTGCGGTTTTGTTATCAAATAGCCCCAGCCGTTTTCTGCGGTTTTCTACCAGCGCCTTTTTACCTTTGCGGTCTTGCAAATCAAATTCACTGTACCCCAAAAAAGTAAAGTGATCATTTAACAGCCACTGCAGAAATTCCCGAGTCTCTTCTACTGCAGTATAGTCACTGTGATCTTGGGCCTGCAAAAGGTTATCTGCCAGTGTGAAAGTACTTTGTCGAAGAGCCTGGTGATCGCTGACAACTTTTTCCACTTGAGCGAGCACCTGCTCAATTTCAGCCACCAGACCGTCATTTTCATTGGCTTGACCATCGTAGCCGATTTCCAAATACATCAGCGCCCGAGCATCTTCTGGCGTTTGGCCAATAGGCTGCGCACATTTATGCTGATCCAGCTCGTAAGGCATACTTTTGATGCTGTAAATGGGAATGTTGCGCTGCGCCAGCTCAATGCGAATGGAGTCCACCAAAAAAGGCATATCCCTGTGATGAACCACTAACACAGTATGCGGGCTATGCCATTTAAGCTCCTTCGATCCCGGGCGCAGCAACAACACCTGCGGCAAGCTATGGTTTTTTTGCGTAAGACGCCAGAGATACAATGCCCAGAGAAGAATGTCTTCCCAACTACGCCCATCAATATCGGCGAAACTATAACGATGAAAAAACAGCACGGCAAACGCGTCAAACCTCGGTTGTTGTCGCTCCGACAAAGCCTGGGAGGCCTGTTTCTGCAGAGTCTCGACAAACCGGTTTTTGTCGGCGGCTGAAAATACACTCTTTGCCATCATTTGTGCTCCTTTTGCACCATAGGGGTACCACTAAGACTAGTCGATTATCTGTATACTGCAGCAGCAATACAAATGTGCAATGACAACTTGAAAAAAACGGAACCGACGCCACATAGATATGTCTAGAGGGGCCCTGAAGCGCCACCAAATCGGGCAAAAAATAACCAAGGGTTGAACTATGGAACCGCAAGCACATATCCAGACACTTCGCACATGGCTTAATTCGCAAATTATCGGTCAGACACATCTGGTAGAGAGATTATTGATGGCCCTGCTTGCCGATGGCCATCTGTTAGTAGAGGGTGCGCCGGGACTGGCAAAAACCAAGGCGATCAAAACCCTGGCCGATGCGATTGAAGGGGATTTTAACCGTATTCAGTTCACTCCTGATCTACTGCCCTCGGATGTGACCGGTACCGATATTTACCGCCCCGAGCAAGGCACCTTTGAGTTCCAGGCAGGCCCGGTCTTTCACAATCTGGTCTTGGCCGATGAAATTAACCGCGCACCGGCCAAAGTACAGTCGGCGCTGCTCGAAGCCATGGCCGAACGCCAAGTCAGCGTGGGCAATAAAACCTACCCCCTGCCCGAGCTGTTTATGGTGATGGCGACCCAAAACCCTATTGAACAAGAGGGCACCTACCCTCTGCCCGAAGCGCAACTCGACCGATTTTTACTGCATGTTAATGTGGGCTACCCGGATATAGAAGCCGAGCGCAAAATTCTCGCCCTGGTGCGCGCGGAGGCTGCCCACAATCCGGCCGCACCACCGGCTCCGGTCAGCCAGAGCGCGATCAAACAGGCGCGGCTAGCGATAGGCCAACTGCATATGGCCGAGGCGGTGGAGACCTATATTGTTCACTTAATTAACGCCACACGGCGTCCAGACCAGTACAGCCCCGAACTTGCCACTATGCTGGAGTACGGTGCCAGCCCTCGTGGCACTATTGCTCTTGAGCGCTGCGCCCGCGCCCACGCCTGGCTCAACAGTCGCGATTATGTCAGCCCCGATGATGTCAATGCGGTAATTCACGATTGCCTGCGCCACCGGCTGATTTTGTCATTCGAGGCCGAGGCCTCTGGCATCAAAGCCGATCAGGTGATTGATGCGTTAATTGGTGCGGTTCCGGTGGCGTGAGGCACTAACCATGGGCACCACTCCCTCACTGTTGCACCCCCCCACAGGCGCCTATTGTCAGCTGGCAGATTTACTGCGCCTGCGTTTTGCCGCGAGCGAGCTGAATTTGTTTAGCCCGCGCCAGGCAAAAAGTGCCCTGGCGGGTAACGTGCGCACCCGTTTTCGCGGTCGCGGTATGGACTTTGAAGAGGTGCGTCTGTATCAGCCGGGTGACGATATCCGCGCTATCGACTGGCGCGTAACCGCCCGCACCCAGATCAC
>DATBNH010000280.1:0-2744 GCA_036554405.1 Cellvibrionaceae bacterium
GCGCGGGAAACAGTAGATCGAGCACGGCGCTCTCGTTAAACATGGGGATAACAATAGACAGGGACTGCTTGTGGGTCATAGGAGTTCCGTGGGTTCGGTTATATCAACCCCTATGTTAACCCGATTGGGCGCCGCGCAACATGGCCTGCATCAGTTCATCCACATCAAATTTGGTCAGCGCCTCGTTGGCACCTACCTGATGCGCCTGACTCACACTGATCTCGCTTGAAATAGAGGTATGTAAAATAATGTAGGCGCGGGCCAGAGCTGGCTTGTTACGGACTTCAAAGGCAAGCTCGTAACCGTCGAGGCCCGGCATTTCAATATCGCTGACCAGTATATCAATGGGCTTACCGGCGGCTGCCGCCGCAGTCATAATATCCAGCGCTTCTTGCCCGTTAGCGGTAATCTGATAGGGAATAGTGAAATGTTTGAGCGCATCGGACAGCTGTTTACGGGCAACCGATGAATCATCGACCACCAGGATGTTCAACGCCTGCAAAAGACTGTTGTCTCCACTGCCGAGATCGGCGGCAGTCTCTTGCGCGCTATACAGACGGGCAAAAATTTGCTCCACATCCACCAGCTGCACCAGATTCTTTTCCAGCTTGGCGACCCCGGCAACAAAAGCATTGCGCCCCAGGCTGGCGGGCGGCGCTTCAATATCGCGCCAGCTGCACTCAATAATGCGGTCCACTGCTGCCACCAGAAAACCCACTTCCTTGCGCTGGCAGTCGGTAATGATAATGTAGCCATTAGCGGTTGCCTCGGCATCGAGTGGCGGGCGTCCCATAGCGGCGGCCATATCCACTACCGGTAAGGTTTTACCCCGGATATGGGCCGTACCGATCACTGCGGGGTGGCTTTGAGGCATAATATTAAGCTGGGTATATGGCACTAACTCTTTGATTTTGAGGGTGCCGAGGGCAAAGGTCTGCTTGCTGCCAAGACTGAACAACAAAATCCCCTGAGTGCGCTCTGCCTGTTTACTCATTATGCCTGCCCCTGTTATCAACGTATGCACTCATTGTAGCAACGCCGCTGGAGCGCGGCTATGCAAGTGGCTGCTACACAGGGTTAAAGAAGGTAAAAGGCGCCAAACTGGCGCCTCGTCAAGCCATTGCCCTATAGCCTGTTTAAGGGAATATTGCCATGCTCATATTGCTTTACCAGGGTATAGGGCAACACCAACGTATCCAGCGCCGCCGAAAGCACGGCATCAAAAAACAACATCTCCATGCCCGGAGCACTAAAAAAAGTCTGGTTGCGCCTTCTGGCGTTTAACAGACAAAAGTCGTAACCAATCCCGCTGTAGAGACGAGGAATAGAGTTGCAGTAGGTGCCTGCACTACCAAGATGCGATGCAGCCACCTGGTCACCGCGAAAGGTGGTGTTGATAGTGCCGCAACCGCTTAGAAAGACCAGTACCACCAGCGTCAGTGCCGTTTTCATTGTCACTCCGTGCTCAAGCCTTGTCATTAGGCGTAATAATAAAACGTTAATATACACCAGAGGGCGCCTGAAGCTACAGCATTCAAGTACCGAGAGCCAAAAAATTTAATCGTTATCCCACTCGGGCGCAAACCCCGGGCTGGCAATTCGCTCACCACAATCAAGCGCGTCAATACGGGCTATATCTTCTGCCGATAGCCGAATATTCAGCGCTGCCAGATTACTTTTTTGGTGGGCGGGATTTGTGGATGAGGGAATAACCCCCACCCCTTGGGCCAGTGACCAGGCCAGGGCAATTTGCGCCGGGTTGGCGTTGTGCACCTGGGCGATAGCATTAATGACCGGATCTTTCATCACCTTGCCGACCGCCAGCGACATAAAGCCGGTAACCTCTAACCCACGCGCCTGGCAATGAGCCACCAGTTTGCGGTTGGCCAGATAGGGCTGTACCTCTACTTGATTGGTGATGATGTGCTCGCCGCCGGGCACCGCTAGCGCTTCATCTACTTGAGCAATGGTGTAGTTAGAAATACCCATATAACGGGTTAAGCCGCGCTCACGGGCCTCGGCCAAGGCGCCAATGGTCTCTGCCACCGGCACCTCACCGCCAGGGGATGGCCAGTGAATCAGCGCTAAGTCCACCTGCTCTACGCCGAGCCGCTGGTTACTGGCAGCCAGACTCGCCAGAAGTTGATCGTGACGCAGACTGTCGTGCCAGATTTTAGTGGTTAGAAAAATCTCATCGCGAGGTACGCCACTGCTGCGAATGGCCTCGCCTACCGCTTCTTCGTTATCGTAAAGTTTGGCGGTATCAATATGCCGATAACCCAGCGCCAGCGCCGAGTGCACAGCGTCAATAACCGTTTGCCCCTGCAAGCGAAAGGTACCAAAACCAATGGCGGGAATAATCGCAGATGTAGTCATAGTAAGCTCTTTGCTGTTATGAATTAAGCTGCGATAGTAGAGCTAAAACCAGACATTACAAGCACACTTTACACTTTTTTAGACCGCAAGATTAATGTGTTGCACAAAGCCCGTGGTGCCATCTTCACGAATATAAAAACTGCTACTGGCCACCTCGCCCAGGGTTTCATTACCGGGCCCGGTTAATTGCATGGGTGTGGTGATATGGCCTAGGTAAATGGCCCCTACCCCCACATCACCCAAGGCCAAAAGCTGACTGCTGCCATCGTCAAAGCGCTGCCAGATCCGTAGCTGATGATAAATACTGTCGCCGGCATCAATAAAACCGTTACGGTCTTCATCGTAGCGAGCAAGTTCACTAAAGCCGT
>DATBNH010000301.1:0-1640 GCA_036554405.1 Cellvibrionaceae bacterium
TCCAAACCAACCTCTCCTCCCCCTGCCCCTCCTCGCAAGCGAAGAGGGGGAGCTATTTTATTCGATCACCGAATCATCGATTCGACGATCATCGTTCTGCGTTCCTCGTTCCCAGTTCAGAGCGTCCAACATCCGACCTCAGACGCCCGACGCTTTCAACAACTCGATCTCCTGAGGATTAACCGCCTCCTGATCAATAAAACTCCCCGCTTCGCGCATAGCGGGTAGTAGTTGTTCATCGGCGTAGGGGCAACCGGTAACTTCTGGGTCTATTTGTTTGGCTTTGCCACTGCTGTGGTGGGCGTGGCCCCAGCCGTTGTGCAGGCGCTCCAGCAATGGTGCGTAGCCCGCTTGCCAGGCATGTGCCAGGGTAAAGGTGTAGCGCAGGGCCTTGAGTATGGCCATGCCGGCAAAGTCCATGTCGCCCCAAAAAGCCGTGGGCAGGTTGTTTTCACCGCTGTACCAATAAGCCTCAAATTGCTCGCGCACAGCGCGGTGATCTTGCGGGTTAAGGTAGCTGAACACCACATTGCCAGGCTCGCGAATACGCAGGGCGCTGCCGCGAAAACCGGCGGCGTAAACACAAGCAAACCCCGGAAGGTTTTCTTGGGCAAGGCTGATAAAAGTATCCTGATTTTCTATAAACAGCACCTGCTCTAACTGCTCGGGTAAATGCACTGCCATCAAGATGGGCCGGGCAATCAGATTGTGAGCCAAGCTTGGGAACAGTGCGGCAACCAGATGTCCGTAGCGGTCCAGGTACTTGGAGTCACCCCAAAAGCAGCGCGCCGATAAGGCGCGCAGGGTAATGGGTTGCGTAAGCTCTTCAGCTATACGGGCAAAGGCTTTTAAGGTTTGCTCGGCGCCCTGCTCTGGCAGGCGAATCATGGTGTCGAACAGCGCTTGACCGCCGTCTTCAAACTGCGCGCTCATGCGCGACAGCTGATGTTGCCAGACCAGTGCATAAGGATCCAGCGCCGGGCGGTTTAGCCAGTGACGCACCAGATCTTCTTTATCGGCGGCAAACACTATTTGTGCGTTTTCATACACTTCCTGGCTGGGCTCAACCCGGGCCAGCTTAATGGTGAGTATATGAAATTCTTTATCCAGGCTTTTTACCAGTGCCCATAAAAATTTTATATCTTCGTTTTGAAAATCAAAAAGCTCCGGCGCAGTTTTGGGGGTAATACGCAAACTCAGGCGCTGACCTTTTTCCAGTTTGCGCAAAAAACTTTCTAACAATCGCTGGGGTAAGCGCTCTTGTTCGAGCCAGGGCGGCGGCGCAGGAAAACTGGATACTGTGCTCATATTACGCCTCGGTTATATCTTCCATAAAATCGAGCATGGCTTGATGCTTTACGGTTTTTCGGTGGTTGTCCCAGAGTTTTTTAATTTTTTCCTGATTACAGGCTTTTCTGTCCACCAGTACTCGGCTGTGCAGCTCACCCATAGGAACAGAGGTTGGGCACTTACTGAACACAAACTGGTTGCTGATTAAATCCATAAAGGGGCCAGATTTACTGCTGGGCATAATAAACAATAACTGCAGGCCCAGGGTTTCGGTTAAATAGTTGATCACCTCGCGGGAGCGGTTCTCGTCCATTTTTGAGAAGGCTTCATCCACCAGCACCATACGCAGG
>DATBNH010000317.1:0-5497 GCA_036554405.1 Cellvibrionaceae bacterium
TCCACACTGCCACCCTTGGCCAGACCTTTGGAGCGCAAGTATTCGATCTCGTGCATAAAGCCAAAAGTGCGAGCCCGGCTGACTTCTTTGACAAAAGAGGTACTGGAAAAATCCACCGAGGTTTTAAGCGCGCGGCCATGAAATACGGGGTGATCAAACTCAATGGAAAAAGTTACTTTAAAACCATCAAAGGGGATGAAACTGGCAGATTTATCGCCGTCCTCAACCACAACAGGCTTTTTAATACGGATGAATTTCTTGGCCGCCGCCTGCTCTTGAATGCCTGCGGACTGGATCAGAAAAACAAAAGGCCCGGCACTGCCGTCCATGATAGGGACCTCCGGAGCGCTCACTTCGACAATAGCGTTATCGATACCGAGGCCCGCCATGGCCGAGAGCAAGTGCTCTACTGTAGAGACTTTGACATCCCCCTTCACCAAACTGGTAGAGAGTGTGGTATCACCTACATTTTCTGCCTTGGCTTCGATTTCTACAACAGGGTCAAGATCAACACGGCGGAAGATGATTCCGGTGTCAATTGCAGCGGGAAGGAGGGTCAGATAAACTTTCTGGCCTGTGTGGAGGCCTACACCGGTCGCCCGGATTGCGTTCTTGAGGGTACGCTGTCTGATCATCTTAGGATAGAGCCCTGAATAGTGGTAAACGCCAGCTCGGCAGCTGAACAGGCCATATATCAGCCATCAGTGCCCTGATTGCCGCCCGAGCGAACGGCGCACATAGTGCGCGAAACTCACGGACTATAGCAAAAAAAAAACCTTTCGGCCAGCAATAAGGGACTCCACGCACAGTTTTAGTGCGCGAATCAGCCCTATAACAATCCCCGCCACACTCAGCCAAACGCGTCTTAGGCGCCCGGCTGAGGTGATTCAAGGCAGTGGAGGCACGTGCTATCAGTCGGCCTGACGGCGCAAGAACGCAGGAATATCCAGATATTCCTCCATATCCTGAGCCGGCGCTGGCCGCGCAGAAGCCGCTTGACCACCGCGATTGCGCATCACTGTTGGGCGATCCAGTTCGGCATAGTCCAACTGGCCATCCGCGCGGCGGGTGTTGTCTACAACTACCTTAGTCGTCTTAGCCTTGGTATCCATTAAACTGCCCAGTCCGGTGGCGACCACGGTTACACGCAGTTCGTCAGACAGTTCAGGGTCAATAACAGTTCCCACTACAATAGTGGCGTCATCCGAGGAGAACTCGGCAATGGTTTCACCCACCTCTCCGTATTCACCTAGTGACAAGTCCATACCGGCGGTAATATTGACCAGAATGCCACGCGCACCCTGAAGGTTGACATCTTCTAACAGCGGACTGCGAATTGCCGCCTCTGCCGCTTCACGAGCACGATTTTCACCCCTGGCAGAAGCTGTGCCCATCATCGCCATACCCATTTCTGACATAACTGTGCGCACGTCAGCAAAGTCGACGTTGATCATGCCCGGACGAATAATCAGATCGGCAATGCCCTGCACAGCACCCTGCAAAACACTATTAGCAGCCTTAAAGGCATCCAGTAAACTGGTGGACTTACCCAGCACAGACAGCAGTTTTTCATTGGGAATGGTAATTAGCGAGTCGACTTTTTCCTGCAACTCTCTAATGCCCGCCTCAGCAATCTGCATACGCTTACGACCTTCGAACGGAAATGGTTTAGTCACCACCGCCACCGTAAGGATATCCATATCTCGCGCAATCTCAGCCACAATAGGCGCCGCACCGGTACCCGTACCACCGCCCATACCAGCGGCAATAAACACCATATCGGCACCGCGCAGAACTTCGGCAATGCGTTCCCGGTCTTCCATAGCAGCTTGACGCCCCACATCCGGGTTGGCACCTGCACCCAAACCCTTGGTCATACTGTTGCCCAACTGTAAAGCGACCCGTGCTTCAATATCCTTCAATGCCTGAGCATCGGTATTGGCACAAATAAACTCCACACCCTCAACATGATTGGCAATCATGTGTTTAACAGCGTTGCCGCCACCGCCACCAACACCAATAACTTTAATGACAGCGTTTTGCGGCATATTATCTACTAACTCGAACATAGCCTTGCCCTCTTCTACTTAAGTAATTTGAAAAAAGATTAAAATTCACCTTGAAACATTTTTTTGATCCGGCTCAACCAGCCGTTTTCGCTCTCTTTTGCTGGAGATGTATGTATTTCATTCTGTTGCTTTTGGGCGTAAATCAGCAGCCCAACACCGGTCGAATAAATTGGATTATTGACAATGTCAGACAAGCCCCGAATATTTTGTGGCGCACCCAGACGCACCGGCATATGAAAGATTTCCTCAGCCAATTCAATAACACCTTCCATTTTTGAAGTGCCACCTGTAAGCACAATGCCCGCTGGCAGCATATCTTCAAAACCACTGCGGCGAAGTTCCGCCTGCACCAGGGTAAATAGCTCGTCATACCGGGGCTCCACAACTTCGGCCAGCGCTTGACGCGATAAATTTCTGGCCGGGCGATCCCCCACACTCGGCACCTTTATAGTTTCATCGGGGCCGGTAAGTTTTGCCAAGGCACAGGCATACTTGATTTTTATATCTTCGGCATTCTGAGTTGGGGTTCGTAATGCCATGGCAATATCATTGGTCACCTGATCACCCGCGATGGGGATAACACCGGTATGTCGAATAGCACCGTCGGTAAAAATAGCAATATCCGTAGTGCCCCCACCAATATCCACCAGACAAACACCCAGCTCGCGCTCATCATCTGTGAGTACCGAATAGCTAGAGGCAAGCTGTTCCAGAATTATATCCTCCACCTCAAGGCCACAGCGCCTTATACATTTTTCAATATTTTGCGCAGCATTGACCGCACAAGTCACCAAGTGCACCTTGGCCTCAAGCCTGACACCCGACATTCCCAATGGTTCTTTAACACCTTCTTGCTCGTCGATTAAAAACTCTTGTGGCAAGATATGCAGTATTTTCTGATCAGCGGGTATAGCCACAGCTTGAGCTGCATCGATAACCCTCTCTACATCCTGATGGAAAACCTCTCTGTCTCTGATGGCAACAATGCCATGAGAGTTGAGACTGCGAATATGACTACCGGCAATACCTGCATAAACTGTGTCGATTTGACAACCCGCCATCAATTCAGCTTCTTCTATGGCACGCTGAATAGAGTGCACCGTAGACTCTATATTGACCACTACACCTTTTTTCAGTCCACTTGAACGCGCCGAACCGATGCCGACAATCTCTAATTCACCCTCGGGTGTAACAGCGCCGACAATAGCCACGACTTTGGATGTACCAATATCCAAGCCCACAATCATTTTGTTGTCATTAGAGCTCGCCATTGATAAAACCTCTTATCCTAAAAAACTGTACAGAGCGATAATAGTGCGTCATTAGCTCGCCCCCTCTATCACAACTTCATAGCCGTCTTCCCAAGCCACAGCCAAGCCATTGGCGTAGCGTAAATCCACGGACGCCACTGCCTCGAAAACATCAATCAAGTGGCGATCATAGATATATAAAAATCGTTGCATTTTCAGCAAAATATCACTGTCACCAAAAACTAAATTTGCCCCTGAAGTCAATGTCAACCGCCACGTGCCCAATTCATCAACATGCAGCTTATTCATCATCAAATTTCGAGAGCGCAACAATTTACCCAGCTCCAGATAATGTTGCATAATTTTTTCTGAATCAGCTTGGCGGCCCTGCAACCAGGGCAATTGCGCTAAAAGACTATTGTCTTCAACAAGTATTACTTGCCCTCGATGATTGAGGAATCCATCATCACCCCAGCGTGCTATAGGCACCTGTTCCTCCAAGGCCACATGCAGAGTATCAGGCCACTTACGAGTCACTGTTGCTCGCTCTATCCAGCTCTCCTGTTCAAGCTGACTTTTCAACTGTGCAATACTCAGCTGCATAAATTTATTATCTATCGCAGGAGTAATTAAATTCATAACTTGCTCCCGAGTAATATATTCAAAAACACCCTCAACCTGAACTTGCTCCACCGGCCTGCTGGTGAAATTATTCAGAACACGCGACCCTGCAATATAAACGCCAAACAGTAACAAACAAGACACCACGATCAACCCCGAACGGGTTACCACCCAATAAACAGCCGTCCAGCGTGCGCGCCTTTTAAGCTGGGTCGCCTTAATGTTCGCACTCGGCTTTTTATAGCCTTGTGCTTGTCGCGAATGGGTAACGCTCATGGGCAAATGCTATGCTCCAATATTTTTAAAATTAACTGCTCAAAAGTCATACCGCAGGCTTTGGCCGCCATCGGCACCAAGCTGTGACTAGTCATGCCAGGCACTGTATTCACCTCCAGCATATAAAATTCACCGGCAGCATCAGCCATCACATCTACTCGCCCCCAGCCCTTGCAGCCAATTTGCCGAAATGCGTGTAGCGCCTGCGCTTTGAGCTGTGTAATTTTTTCTGCCGACAAACCACACGGGCATAAGTAACGCGTGTCATCTGCCAGATACTTTGCCTCAAAGTCATAAAAACGATGATCGGTTTCCAGTTTAATCGGGGCTAATGCTTCGTCACCCAGTATCGCCACGGTATATTCCGCGCCAACGATCAGACGCTCGGCGATAACGCTAGCATCATATCGTTCTGCTGCCTCAAACGCCGAGGCCAGCTCATTCGCATTACTCACCCGGCTCATGCCTATGCTGGAACCTTCATGGGCAGGTTTAACCATTACATCGCCACCCAAGGCCTCCAATATTTGCTGCCAATCGCTATTTGCCTGGAGTACGCTAAATGCGGGGGTAGAAACACCGGTGCCACACCAAAGCTGTTTAGTGCGTAACTTATCCATAGCAATCGCAGACGATTGCACATCACTTCCGGTATAAGGTATTTCCATATACTCCAATACCGCCTGAATACGGCCATCTTCGCCACCGGGGCCATGCAGTGCAATAAAGGCTCGATCAATGCCTGCACTTTGCAAATTAGCAATGCTGTTTTTTCCAATATCCAACGCTACATAAGGTATATCCATAGTCTTCAGGGCTGCGATAATAGCGGCTCCGCTTTGCAGCGAAATCTCTCGCTCGGCCGATTGTCCGCCGTAGAGCACACCCACAACGCCCAGTGCTTGCTTTAATTGCTCATCTATCACCTGGCTCACCACCCCATGCATCATTGCAGTAACTGGCGCTTGGCCAGCTCTGTTGCCAACGCGCCGACATTGCCTGCACCCTGAGTAATCACGATGTCGCCCGAACGCACCACATCACGCACCACTGCGGGCACCCCATCAATACCTTCAACAAAAATAGGCTCAACCTGCCCTCGTGTACGAATACTTCGACACAAATGCCGGCCATCTGCGCCCGGTATTGGCTCCTCGCCAGCGCTATAAACTTCCAGCAGCACTAACGCATCTACCGTGGACAATACATCTACAAAATCCTCGTATAAATCACGTGTACGAGTAAATCGATGCGGCTGGTAAATCATAACCAGTCGCCGGT
>DATBNH010000324.1:0-19418 GCA_036554405.1 Cellvibrionaceae bacterium
ACGGCCGTTCATGGTGGTAGCCACGTAATCTTCGTTAAAACCGCGAACGGAAATACCACTGGTGCGACCATTGACACGCTCACCGGCCAAACCGGGTAGCCGCGCCAGTGATTCGGCAATACTGGTATCGGGCAGTTTACCGATATCTTCTGCTGAAACCGCTTCCACGATGGAGGAAGAATTTTCTTTAATGGCCATGGAGTTCATAATGCTGCGGCGAATACCGGTCACGACGACCTCTTCGATTGAGGCTGCATCTTGATCCTGAGCGTATGCAGGCGTAATAGTCATGCCGGCGGCCAGGCAGCCAATCACGGATGAGAGAATGAGCTTCTTGGTGGTAATCATCTAACAATCCCCTTTCATAGGTTATTATGGTTAAGCATAGAGCAGTGGTGAAAAAACGTTGCTACCGGTCACTGATTTCTATCAGCTCAGGCGATGTTTCGCTAAATTCCTGCTGAAATTCAGGCTATCCCATCGTGTATAGGCGAGCAATTCATTGCATACGTATTCAAACCTTGTTTGCCGGTAACAGCCCATTGAATACGTATGCAATGACCGTTGTTTCAGGCGCCGATTAAAAAGACGTTGGCCTGTTGTTCGCCAAAAAATGCAAACTCATAAAAAAATGAGCAGTCATTGGCATTACTATCAATAGTTGAAGTAATGATTACACATCCACGGTAAAGTAACCGGCGCCAAAGGCGGGTAACACGATCTGCTGGCTTTCGATTCGAGTGCCACTAAAGCCGTGGCCTTCGACTGCAGTACCTGCTGGAATATCGCCCAGATTCAATGCGGCTGTTTGTTCAGTAAAATTCATTGCAACCAGAAGAGCTTGGTCTTGGTGGCGACGAGCAAACAGCATCTGCCCTTCGGGTGCGTCATAAAATGTTATGTCGCCCAGGCGCAGTGCGGGCTGATGATTACGCCAGCGCACGAAGGTGCGATAGCTATTCAACACCGAGTCAGGGTTTGAATCCTGCACGTCTACCGCCCGGGCCCGATGCTCTGCGGGAATAGGTAACCAGGTAGTGTTGGCTGCGGAGAATCCGGCATTATCGGAATTCTTTTTCCAGGGCATAGGCGTACGGCAGCCGTCGCGCCCTTTAAAGCGTGGCCAGAAAGTGACGCCGTAAGGATCTTGCAGCTCGTGCCTTTGAATATCCGCCTCGGTCAGGCCGAGTTCCTCACCCTGATAGCTGCATACGCTGCCGCGCAGGGATAACATCATGGCGTTAAAAAGTTTGGCCAGGGCGTCGGGTTTGTTGTCTCCGCCCCAGCGAGTCATTACCCGACGTACATCGTGATTACCAATAGACCAGCAAGGCCAACCCTCGGCAAGGCTCGCCTCCAATGTTTCTACGGTTTGTCGTATATAAGCAGTGCTGAAATTTTCCACCAGCAATTCAAAGCTGTAGGTGGTATGCAAGCGATCATTGCCTTTGGTGTATTCGGCCATGGTGGCCAAAGAGTCTTCTGAGGAGATTTCCCCGAGAGTAACCGAGCCCGGGTAACGGTTCATGACCTGGCGCAAAGACTCCAAAAATTTTACATTCTCCGGACGATCATTATTGTACCAGTGATATTGAAAAGCGTAGGGGTTGTCTTCGGTAAAGCCACGGCCTCTGCGCTCATTTTTGGGTTTGGCCGGATTATCGCGCAGTTGCTGATCGTGAAAACAGAAGGTGATGGCGTCCAGCCGCAGGCCATCTACTCCGCGTTTGAGCCAGAACTCTACCTCGTCCAGAATTTCGACACGCACTTGCGGATTATGGAAATTCAGATCCGGTTGGCTTTTCAGGAAGTTGTGCAGGTAGTACTGCTCACGGCGCGGCTCCCACTCCCAGGCGCAGCCACCAAAAATAGACAACCAGTTATTGGGCGGTGTGCCGTCGTCTTTAGGGTCAGCCCAAACGTACCAGTCTGCTTTGGGGTTGCTACGGCACTGACGACTTTCTTCGAACCAGGCATGTTGGTCTGAGGTGTGGCTCAACACCTGGTCAATAATAATCTTAATGTTTCGGGTGTGCGCCTGTTTAATCAGCTGATCGAAATCATCAAGCGTGCCGAAAATAGGATCGATATCACGATAGTCACTAATGTCGTAGCCGAAATCTTTCATGGGCGACTTGAAAAAAGGCGACACCCAGATGGCATCTACACCCAGGCTGGCAATGTAATCCAGCTTGGAAATAATACCCGGAATATCGCCAATGCCGTCGGCGTTACTGTCCATCAGGCTGCGGGGATAGGCTTGGTATATTACCGCGCCGCGCCACCAGGGGTTAGTTGACATGGACCACCTCCGCAAAAAAACCAGTGCGAATCCGGTCGAGCTGCCGGCCAAAAAAAACCATAAGAAAATTCATTTCAAAAAGCCTTGATGCATTATTGTCTTGGTTGTGTGAGCGCGGGTTTGGTTACTCCCCAGCTTTATTGAACCAATATACGTTAGCGCTGGAATCGGCGGCAACAGACTACATACGTATGCATTGATCAGGCTGCCCAGAAAACGATCAAAATGAAGACAGATTGCAATGAATACGTATGCAGGCTATTGCCCGGGCACGCCGGGTTGCTTAATTTGAGCGACCAGCCCGTGCCATGGGTAAGAACTGCTAAAATACAAGATAACGGATAACAAGTGGTCAATATGAAACAAAAACCCCAACTTAGTTTTTGGCAAATCTGGAACATGAGTTTCGGATTTCTGGGCATTCAATTTGGTTTTGCCCTACAGAATGCCAACGTCAGTCGTATTTTTCAGACCCTTGGCGCCCCTATTGATGACTTGGCTTTTCTCTGGCTGGCAGCACCGGTAACAGGTTTGGTGGTGCAGCCGATTATTGGCTACATGAGCGACAAAACCTGGAACCGGTTGGGGCGTCGCCGTCCTTATTTTCTGTTTGGGGCCATTTTTGCCAGCCTGGCGCTATTGTATATGCCGCACTCGCCCACGCTGTGGGTCGCTGCCGGTATGCTGTGGATACTGGATGCGTCTATTAACATTTCTATGGAGCCCTTCCGCGCTTTTGTAGGCGATATGCTGCCAGACAAGCAGCGCACCCAAGGCTTTGCCATGCAGAGCTTTTTTATCGGTATAGGCGCTGTGGTGGCCTCCTTTCTGCCCTGGATTATGACCAACTGGCTTGACGTCAGCAACACGGCTGAACCGGGAGTGGTGCCGGACTCGGTAGTTTATTCGTTCTGGATTGGCGGTGCGATTCTGTTATTGGCGGTGCTGTGGACAGTGCTCAAAACCCGCGAATACAGCCCGGAAGAGCTGGCAGCGTTTGAGCAATTCAAAGCACAACTAAAACAGACAGAGCCGGTTGATGTGGAAACTCTCTCCGCCGCCGCTTACATCCGCTGGGGCTTAGCGTTTTTATTGTCAGGCGCGCTGGTGGCGGCGTTGGTGTATGGGCTGGGCTTGAAAAAAGAAGTCTCTGTATTGGCTGGGCTACTGGCCAGTGTGGGTATATTACAGTTGGTCGCGGGCTTTATGCTGCGCCAGGGAAAAACCGGTAACGGTGTGTATCAAGTGGCCCACGATCTATTTCATATGCCCAAGACTATGGCGCAGTTGGCGGTGGTGCAGTTTTTTTCCTGGTTCGCTTTATTTTCCATGTGGATCTACGGCACCAGTGCGGTTACCAGTCATCACTATCGGGCTGTGGATGCCTCATCAAAAATGTATAACGATGGCGCCGACTGGGTGGGTGTGTTATTTGGTGCATACAACGGCTTCGCCGCGCTGGCGGCCATTGTAATTCCACTGCTGGCTCGAAAATTAGGCCGCAAGGGCGCACATATTGTGAACTTGTGCCTTGGGGCGGCGGGGTTGATCTCGTTCGTTATTATTCGCGATCCCATCTGGTTGTTGGTGTCCATGGTGGGAGTGGGCTTTGCCTGGGCGTCTATCTTGTCCATGCCCTATGCCATTCTTTCTTGCTCACTGCCTTCACACAAAATGGGTGTATACATGGGGATTTTCAATTTTTTTATTGTGATTCCCCAGATCGTTGCCGGTAGCCTGTTGGGGCTTATACTGAATAACGTCTTCGGTGGTGAGGCTATTTGGGTGCTGGTGGCTGGCGGCGTTTCTTTTCTGGTGGCAGCAATCGCTACCCTAATGGTGAATGATGAAGGAGCAGACGCATGAAGCGCGCACTGACAACCCGGTTAAGTATTCTTGCCGCTTACCTAGTATTGACGGCCTGCGCCTCCACCTCTACTGACGAGCGGCCGCATTATTACGGCACTCAAAATGCTTTTGCCGAAGAGGCGATATATTTTCTGTTGACCGACCGCTTTGTGGATGGCGATCCATCCAATAATCATGAAGACCAGGGCGGCGAGTTTGCCACCTTTGATGTGCCCATGCCGGGTCCAGATGGCAAAGAGGCCAATGTCGGTTACCTGGGAGGGGATTTCAAAGGCATACTGGATAATGCCGAGTATTTGCAGTCGCTGGGTGTTACCGCGCTGTGGATTTCACCTATCGTGGATAACCCCAATCAGGCTTTCAATGGTGGCGAGCCGGTTGGTTTTGCGCAGCCGGGTGACGGCGGTAAAACCGGGTTTCACGGTTACTGGGGTACCAACTTTTACAAAGTGGATGAACACTGGGAGTCGCCCGGACTGACCTTTGCCGACCTGACCCGGCGATTGCGCGAAGAGCACGGCCTGAAAATCGTGCTGGATATTGTTGCCAATCACAGCTCGCCGGCCTATTCAATGCAAGAAGACCAGCCCATGTACGGGGAAGTTTATGGCCCCAATGGGGAGCTGATTGCCGATCACCAAAACCTGGAGCCGGAACAGCTGAACCCGAATAACCCCCTGCATGCATTCTACGAGCGGGAAAAAGATCTGGCGCAACTGGGAAAGTTTGATGCCGAAAACCCGGCGGTGATGGAGTATGTAGTGGGGGCCTACTTGCAATGGATAGAGCAGGGCGCGGCGGCTTTCCGCATCGATACCCTGCGGCATAAACCCCACGAGTTCTGGAAAGAATTTACCGACAGGATTCGCGACGAGCACCCGGACTTTTTTATGTTTGGCGAGAGTTTTGTGTTTGATGCGGTGTTTCTGGGCGAGCACACCCAGCCGGAAAATGGCGGCTTAAGTCTGCTGGATTTTCCTGCCCAGGAAACCCTGACCTCGGTATTTGAAAACCCCGAAAGCGATTACTCGGAAATTTTGAGTTACTTGCACCTGGAAGACAGCCCCTATCACAATCCTTACGAGTTGGTTTCGTTCTACGAGAATCACGATATTCGCCGCATGAATGGCGACAGCAAAGCCTATATCAATGCTAACAATTGGCTGTTCACCTCGCGCGGAATTCCGTCCATCTATTACGGTTCGGAAATCGGTTTTATGCCCGGCACCAAAGAGCACGAAGGCAACCGCAATTATTTTGGCCAAGAGCGCATTGAGCAGGCACGAAATCACGCCATTGCCAATAATCTGAGCCGCATTGCTCATATTCGCCAGCAATCAATCGCGCTGCAAAAAGGCTTGCAGGCCAACCTGGATTTTGAGGGGCACACAGCCGCATTCCTGCGTGTGTATCAGGACGATCATCAGGCACAAACCGCGCTGGTGCTGTTGAATAAAGGTGATAAGGCAACCAGTGTTAAGGTTGATCGCTGGTTAAATCAGGGCGAGTGGCGCGATGCCAATAGCGGCGAGCGCTTTGATGTAAGCGGACAGATTGTTGTGGATGTTCCGGCTGATGGCGTCCGTGTTCTTATCTACGAGGGGCTTGTGAATAACCTACAGTTGATTCGGCGTTTGAACGTATTACAGAACATGTAATTGCCCAAAAAGAGCAGACGATAAGTGAGGTAAAACCTCCCTTATCGATTTGCGCCGCAGGAGCCACGTACAATCAAGTCGGTGGGTAGCAAGAAGGATTCGGGTTTCTCACCGTCAATCATTTTCAGCAGGTTATCCACTAATAGCTCCCCCGCCAAGCCGGTATTTTGCTGCACGGTGGTCAACGGTGGGTGAGTGTAGGATGCTGTGGGAATATCATCAAAACCCACCACGGCAATATCATCCGGCACCGTTAAACCCGCCGCCTCAATCCCCGAAATAGCACCGATGGCAATCAGATCGCTGGCCCCAAACACTGCATCGAACTCGACACCGCGCTCGCACAAGGTTTGAATACCCGCCTTGCCGTCTTTCTCCGAGGTTTCGGCACTGACCTGTAAGGCAGGGTCCAAGTCTATATTAAATTCTTTTAGCGCACGTGCGTGGCCCTGGTAACGACGACGAAACTCGGGAGAGTGTTCGCTGGCATCGCCAATAAAAGCAATGTGCTTGCGCCCCAATTGCAACAGGTGTTTGGTGGCCTTGTAAGCGCCATTGTAATTGTCGCAACCAATAGACATGCCCGGTTGGCCGGGCAGTACCGGGCCCCAGGTAATGTAGTGGGCGCCCACTTCGTTCAGGTGAATTAATTTTTCCACGTAAGTGACATAGTCGCCATAGCCGAGAAAAATAATGCCGTCGGCCCGGTGTGCATCTTCAAAATCGGCGTGCCAGTCGTCGCTCATCTGCTGAAAAGACACCAGCAGATCATACTGACGGTTGGCGCAGGCACGGGTAATACTGCCAAGCATGTCCAGAAAAAACGGATTGATCATGGAATCGCCAATCCCCTGATCTTCACACAACAGCAAAGCGATGGTGGAGGTTTGCTTGGAGCGCAGGTTGCTGGCGTTTTTGTCGACTTTGTAGTTCAGCTCTCGGGCTATGGCTTGAATGCGTTCGCGTGTTTCTTGATTCACCAAAGGGCTATCGCGCAAGGCACGGGAGACGGTGGATTGAGATACACCCGCCCGATAAGCGATGTCGAAGGAAGTGGGCCTGTCGTCTTTCATTGGCAAAGCGTCCACGCCGAGACCGGCAATATTGTTGTTATAGGATTGAAGCACTTGGTCTTGCGTCACTTCAAGTGGGTGAATATAACACAGAGCATTGAACTCGGGTAATAGTTGAGTGTGATACACGGTCAACAAACCACACCCGAAGACCAGGGGGGGGCTTAGAGATTCTCTGGTGCATACGTATTCAGGCGCCTGCATACGTATGCAGCGTTGTTCGCTCGCAACAGTGCGCTTACCATCCGCTGAACGTGGGCTGCTGGGCCCGCCACACTCCAGGAGTCATAATAATGAGATTGCTTTTGAACAATCGGCGCATCCTTTTACTTTTTATCTTGTTGTTGAGCATGGGGGCCATTTCTGGCTGTGGTGGGGGCTCGTCCAGTGTTCCACCGACGGGTAGCGATCCGGTTGATCCGCCCGTCACGGATAACGAGGACGGGAATGATGATGACGGTAATAGCGAGCCCCTGGCCTGCAACAGTGCTATTTACAGCGAGGCCATGAACCTGCGTATTTATCAGGTGATGACCGAAGCTTTTATTGATGGGGATGCCAGCATCGGCTACGGTGTTGGTTATGGCCCGAGCCATCATGGCGGTGATATTCGCGGTATTATCAACAGCCTGGATTACATTAAAGCGCTGGGTTTTAACGCCATTTGGCTTACCCCTGTTTTTGACAGTATTGCACTGCCGAGCCAAGACCTGGCCGCGGATCGATTAGATGCCACCGGCTACTACGCCAGTAATTTCTTTGCGATTGACCCCAATTTTGGTTCTCTGGCAGATGCTCGGGAGCTGGTAGATACAGCCCATGCAAAAGGCCTGTACGTAATATTTGATGGGGTGTTCGGCCATTTTAAAAACAACGCTCATCAATACCCCTCTCCCGGTGGTCGGGTTGTTTCTCAGGCGGGCCCGCCCGTGGCCGGTATCGGCCGTTTGGCACAATACCCGGATGATCTGGAATTTTTTAAAGAGGTGGCCAGCTATTGGGTTAAAGAGCTGAAAATTGACGGCTGGCGCCTGGATCAAGCCTATCAGGTGCCGCTCAATGCCTGGGTGGATATTCGTGGCGCGGTAGTAGAGGCCGCCGCTTCGGTAACCTACACCAATAGCCACGGCGACACAGTGAATCCGCTGGGCTATATGGTAGCGGAAATCTGGAAAGGGGAGGGCGACATTGCCGCCGAGGCCTATGGCTCCGAAAGCCATCCGGCCCTGTGCTCGGCATTCGACTTTCCCATGCGCTACGCTCTGGTACAGGCGCTTGCGGTGGAGGAAAGCGGGGCCGCTAACCCAACAGCTGCCCGCCTGCGTAACGGCTTTAATACCCACGATACCTACCCGGCACACGCACTGCCCAATGGTTTTTTGGGCAACCATGACTTACTGCGCTTTGGCGATTTGATTCAGCGCGCCGGCATTGCCGACCCGGCCGATGCCGGCTACTGGTTGCGCCACAAAGCCGCCTACAGTTTTTTAACGGCTTACAGCGGGCCTATAACCTTGTACTACGGTGAAGAGATTGGTCAAGAAGTGCCTGATTATGCCGATCAGGTGATAGTAAACTGCGCCGATCAGGGCCTATGTGATGACCACGTGGCCCGCACCAGCGGCAAAATAGAAGGCTTGCCCAGTGGCACCGATAATATTCAGTTTGAGGCCAGCGAACAGCAGGCCGAGCTACGCGATTACCTGAGCAAATTGATGATCATGCGCGCTCAACAGCCCGCTCTGTATAAAGGCACGCGCACATCTATCCTTACTCCAGCCAATGTTGCCAACGTGCTTTATGCCGATTACAAGGCCTATGAAAATGAGGCAGTTATCTATCTGTTAAATCTCAGTGACGAGCCTCTGAACACCCGTTTCACAGCGTGTGCCTTGGGCGCTACAGGCGAGCTGACTAATCTTTTAACCGACGAAGTAATCCGCCCGGATCAGACGGGTGATTACGCGATAGAGATTGATGCCACCGCGGCACTGTTTTTAAAAGTGGCCATACCACAAGCAGGCGGGCCTGGTTGTGCACTCAACGAAAGCCCTATCGGTACCGGCCCCTTGGCCAATTGCAATACACCAGATGCATCCGGCAATGGCCCTTTGGCTACCGATATGTTTATTCGTGGCAATTACACCGGCGGCGAAAACTTTGCCGCCACACCTGCAAATCGTCAGTTCCGCTACAAGGGCGATAATTTATATCAAGTGGTGGTAACCGAAACGGCCGCCAGCCGTTATGGGTTTAAATTTGCCAGCGCAGACTGGAGCGCCGAGTACGCAGTCGCCAACGGCGCCGATGTGATTCTCGGCACGGAACAACCAATGGCTCCCGCATCCGGTTTCAATACCGAATCATTTATTGATATTGAGCAGCCGTCTGACTACGTATTCAGCTTTTTGATTGATGATGATCTGAACGGTGGAGTTATGATGGTTAGCCAGTGTGCGGAGTAGGGGGAAATAGCGTTAGAGAAAAAGGAGCGGAGTGAGTTTAACCTATTCGCCTCTTTTTCTTGAGCTTTCAATCTGTGGCTGTCCTGTAGCTTTTTAGTTTTTGACAAAATCATTTGAGGCCAAAGTTTTCCATGAAGTGCTCATAAAATTCTACTTCTTCGGGTGAAAGGTCCTCATCACTGTCAAGAATGGAATCGACAGCCTCTGATAAGCAGAAGCGCTCATCCGAATTGCCGCTATGCAACTGCGAAGCAGCTAACTCAAGTAATTCTATCGCCGCATCCGGATCAATGGCATCCTCGCTCGCCAGCTCGATCGCCGCCAGAAGTCTTATGATTGTTGTTGCATTTGCGTTGTTCATAGATATTGGTAACGTCCATTAAAAAACTCCCACCAAAATTCGAGACACCCACAAACTTGACAATGGCTGCCCTAAAATGTCCATCCTGCTTCGCCCTACCTCCTGCATCGTTGCAGTCGTGTGAGTATCCGCATGCAGGGTGTTGTGGGGGCGGGCGAGCTTAACTCCCGCTCTTGCCTGTCACATTTATCGGGTTTTATACGACGCCTTGAGTCTCCCGTCATACCTGACCTAGAGCTAATCGATCTAAAAGCGACAGGATAAAAATACGGCAATTTTCCTTGTGTGGGAGATAATTTGGAAAACCCATCTATAGTGGTTGAAAGATTGAGTATTGCCTGTTTTTCTCACCCGATCGCCACCGCTTTAATCTGCGCGTAAACTCGCTGCCCGGCAGCCAGTTTTAAACCATCCAGCGAGTGACGGGTAATACGTGCCAGCAATACCGCATCGGCCACTTTTAAGCGCACCAGCACATGGGCAGGGTGGGAGTCGGGATTGATGTCGATAATGTCGGCAGGTAATACATTGAGTGTGCTCGACTGGCTGGGCCATCCCAGACTGAGCACCATATCCCGTGCAGCCAGGCTTATGCGCAAGTGTGTGCTAGGGGGTGGGCTGTCGCAGGGCACCTTCAAATCAACACCTGCAAAATTAAGTTCCGCCAGATGATACTCGGCATCGTAACCGACAACTTTTGCATCCAGTACCGAGGTGGCTTTGTCGCTGTGAGCCAGGGGTAAATCGCTGCGGGTGAGCAGCTCTTGCAGCGGGCCTTGGGCGCGCCGTTTGCCGTCTTCTAACAACAGCATATGATCGGCCAGGCGGGCCACTTCTTCCAGTGCGTGGCTGACGTAAATCACCGGAATATCCAGCGCGCGGTGTAATCGTTCTAACCACGGCAAAATTCCTGCTTTGCTGATAGCGTCTAGCGCGGCCAGGGGCTCGTCCATTAGCAATAATTTTGGGCTGGTAAGCAGTGCTCGGCCTATGGCGACGCGCTGGCGTTGGCCGCCGGATAGTTCTGCCGTTTGGCGCGGTAAAAATTCTGCCAGCCCCAGCAGTTCAATTACCTGCTCCGGTTGTATGCGCCTTTCGCTGGAGGCAATGCGTTTATAGCCGTAGAGCAGGTTTTCCTCTACCGATAAATGCGGAAATAAACGGCCCTCTTGAAACACATAACCCAAGGCACGTTTTTGAGGGGGCAGAAAAAGATCTTTACCTTGCCACAGCTGATCGCCCACTTGCAGGTGCCCTTGCACTTTAGGTTCCAGCCCGGCAATGCAGCGCAAGAGTGTGGTTTTGCCCGAGCCGGAGCGACCAAACAGGGCGATAACGCCGCGCTCAGGCAGTTGCGTGGCAAGGTGCAAAGTAAACGGCGGACGAGGTAATTTAAAATCAAAATCGATCATCACTGGCTGCCCCCAAAGGTAGTCAGCTTAAAGCGCCCGTTAAGGGTGTACAGCGCCAGCAGCATAACAAAAGACAGTATCAACAACAGCGCCGATAAGGTGTGTGCCGAGCCGTAATCAATGGCCTCCACATGATCGTATATGGCGATGGATACCACTTGCGTTGCCCCGGGAATATTGCCGCCAATCATTAACACCACACCAAACTCGCCAATGGTGTGGGCAAAGCCCAGAGTGGCGGCGGTTAAAAAGCCACGCCGTGATAGGGGCAAAACAATAGACACAAACTGATCCCAGCGAGTAGCGCGCAGCGATGCCGCCGCCTCCAGTAATTCATCGCTAACCGAGGTAAAAGCGTTTTGCAGTGGCTGTACCACAAAGGGCAGGGAGTAAAGCACCGAACCGATCACCAGGCCGGTAAAAGTAAACGCAAAGGCTGGGCCGCCGAGTGTCTGGATGGGCCCTTGGGGGCCGAGCATTAACAACACATAAAAGCCGAGCACGGTAGGTGGCAATACCAAAGGCAGAGCCACCAGCGATTCCACCACGCGTTTGCTGCGGGCGCGAGTGCGCGCCAGCCACCACGCCAGCGGCGTGCCCAACACAAACAGCACCAGCGTGGTAATGGCCGCCAGGCGCAAGGTAAGCCATAGCGCTTGCAGGTCTTGTGGGGTGATGTTCAGCTCAAACATGGATGCCCTTATTTTTCTGCGATGCCATAACCATCGGCACGAATAATGGCATGACTATCGGTGTGGGTCAGCACCCAGTGAATAAACGCCTGTGCGGCCTTAGGTTGATTAGCCGTGTTCAATATCACCAGCTCTTGCACAATAGCCGGGTAGCTATTGGCATCTGGCACCCAGCGCGAGCCGGCGGCGTTTTCGCGCTCATAGGCAATCACTTGCGAGGCGGCCAGTAAACCCAGCTCGGCATTGCCCGAGCTGACAAAAGTAAAAGCTTGCCCGACACTTTGGCCGCTGACCAGCTTGCCGGGGGGTATATTAACCCCAACGTTTTGCAGCAAGCTTTGGGCGGCGGCGCCGTAGGGCGCGGTGCGCGGGTTGGCCATGGCCAAGTGACGAAACTCGCCGCTACGCAGTAACGGTAAGCCATCGCCGGGAATTTTTTCAGGATCGGGGCTCCAGAGCACCAACACGCCGGTGGCATAAACAGCTCGGCTGTCTGCCTGGGCATGGCCGCTTGCTATCAATTGCGCGGTCAGTTGGTTGTCGGCGGAGAAAAACACATCAAAGGGCGCACCCTGGCGAATTTGCGCAAAGTGTTTACCGGATGCACCACTGCTGATGCTGGCGCTAAAGCTGGGGTATTGCCCGCTAAAAGCCTCCACCAGCCGCTCCAGTGTGGTGGTAAAGTTGGCCGCTACGGCAATACGCAACTCAGCGGCGTTAATCATGGGCGAGGCCAGCAGTAGCAGCAGTGCCAAAACAGTTGTTGGCAAAGAGCAGTGGTAGCGAGGTGTGAGCTGGGCAAAAACACTAAAAGTCACGAAAGGCTCCGTTAGGCCCAAAGGAAAACAGCGGGGTTGAATATAGGCCCGATAGGCGGCAGGCGTCAATGACCGGGGCTTTGTTCAACGATGGCCACTTCGCCCATAAATCCATCACCAGCGGGGGTGGAGGCTGTGCAAAATGGTCTAGGCCTACCTGTCAGCCGTGATCCCGCTTATGTTTTAACCCGTCTAATGAGTCCTAAGTGTAAAGAAGTGCCAACTTCCGCCAAGTGTGGCGGTGGGGTATGGGTATTTAGGCGGGTATTGCTATACTCGCCTCTTCGCGTAATTGGGGCTGGCTTGGCAAGGTTAGCCAAAAGCGCTAAAGTGACTGGTTACATATAAAAATAATCTTATATATAAAACTTATATGCTGGCATTTGCTGTCGGCATTCGGATAAACGGAGAACAGCCATGAAGATGATCAAAGGCCCCGCCTTGTTTCTCGCTCAATTTGCCGGGGATGAGGCGCCTTTCAACTCGCTGGAAAATATTGCCCAATGGGCCGGTAGTCTCGGTTTTAAAGGCGTGCAAATGCCCTCGTGGGATAAGCGCTTGTTTGACCTGGAGCGCGCCGCCGAGGATCTGGATTACTGCCGTGAAGTCGAGGAAACTCTGGGCAAGTACGGCCTGGTGATTACCGAGCTGTCTACCCACTTGCAGGGCCAATTGGTAGCGGTGCACCCTGTTTACGATGAAATGTTTGATATTTTTGCCCCCGAGGAGCTGCACGGCAAGCCCGATGAGCGCCAGAAGTGGGCTGTTAATCAAATGTACCTGGCGGCCAAGGCCAGTAAAAACCTGGGGTTAACCGCCCACGCCAGCTTCTCTGGCGCGTTGCTGTGGCCCTTTGTCTACCCTTGGCCTCAGCGACCTAAGGGTCTGGTTGATACCGGCTTTGCCGAGCTGGCCAAGCGCTGGCTGCCGATTTTGGATGCCTTTGACGAGGCCGGTGTAGATATCTGTTACGAGCTGCACCCCGGTGAAGATTTGCACGATGGCGCCACCTTTGAGCGTTTTTTGAAAGAGGTGAACAATCATCCGCGCGCCAATATTCTCTACGATCCCAGCCACTTTATTTTGCAGCAGCTGGATTATCTGGCCTTTATCGACCGCTATCACGACCGCATCAAAATGTTCCATGTTAAAGATGCCGAGTTTAACCCCACGGCTCAGCAGGGCGTCTATGCCGGTTACGAGGGTTGGGTAGAGCGCGCTGGTCGCTTCCGCTCGCTGGGCGACGGTCAGGTGGATTTCAAGCAGATTTTCTCCAAACTCACCCAGCACAATTTTGACGGCTGGGCGGTGATCGAGTGGGAGTGCTGTATGAAGCACCCGGAAGCCGGTGCCGAAGAGGGCTCGCGTTTTGTGTCTGAGCATATTATTCGCATTACCGAAAAAGCTTTTGATGACTTTGCCGGCGGCAAGGCCGATGAAGCCAGCAATCGCCGTATTCTCGGCTTGGGGGGCAAGTAATGGCTGAACCAAGAATCAGACTGGGTATGGTCGGCGGCGGCCGCGGCGCTTTTATTGGCGCGGTGCACCGCATTGCTTCACGTATCGACGATAAATACGAACTTGTAGCCGGAGCGCTTTCTTCCAACCCGGAAAATGCCAAAGCCTCCGCCGAGGATTTGCTAATTGATGCCGATCGCTCCTACGCCTCCTACGAGGAAATGTTCGCCAAAGAGCGCGCTCGCGAAGACGGTATTGAAGCGGTGGCCATTGTCACCCCTAACCATATGCACTTTCCGGTGGCCAAGGCTGCCCTTGAGGCCGGTATCCATGTTATCTGCGATAAGCCGGTCACTCGCACACTGGACGAGGCGCTGGAGCTGAAAAAAATCGTCGAATCGTCCGGCTGTTTTTTTGCCCTCACCCACAACTACAGCGGCTACCCGCTGGTGCGCTACGCCCGCGAGATGGTAGAGCGCGGAGACCTGGGAAATATTCGCCTGGTACAGGTGGAGTACCCGCAAGAGTGGCTCACCGAAGCGCAGGATTCCGATAACAAGCAGGCCTCCTGGCGCACCGATCCCGAGCGCTCCGGCAAGGCTGGCTGTTTAGGTGATATTGGCACCCACGCCTTCCAGCTGGCGCGTTTTATCAGCGGCCACAAAGTGACTTCGGTCTGTGCCGATCTGACCGCGTTTGTACCCGGTCGCCCGGTGGATGACAATGTGCATGTTATGCTGCGTTTTGATAACGGCGCCAAGGGCATGCTTTGGACCAGTCAGGTGGCCCCCGGCTGCGAAAACGGTCTGCGTATTCGTCTTTATGGCGACAAGGCCGGGCTGTCCTGGTCACAGGAAGTACCCAATGAGATGTGGTTTACGCCGCTTAATCAGCCTCACCAGCGTATTACCCGGCGCGGCGATAATCTCGACAGCACTATCGCGGTGCGTGGCATTCGTATTCCCCAAGGGCACCCAGAGGGTTACCTTGAAGGCTTTGCCACTGTATATTCGGATATCGCCGATGTTTTGCAGGCGCGGCGTTTGGGCAAGGAGGCCGATATAGCCAGCTGGATCCCCGGTATCGACACCGGGGTTGAAGGTTTGCAGTTTATTTCGGCGGTGATAGCCTCGTCCGAGGCCGACAGTCGCTGGACTGCTTTAAGCGATTAAAAAAACATCCCCCTGCTCGTTATCGGGCAGGGTACTAACAATAACACTGAGGAATATCTGCTATGAGTACAGCCACACTGGATGCTAATGGCCTCCACCGTTCTCGCCTATTTGCGGGCGCCTGTTTGGCGCTTTTCCCTACTGCATTTTCCTTCGCCTTGGTTGGCGGGATTCTCGGCCAGTTAAAATCCGAGTTTATTCTTACCAATGCCGATGTTGGCACCATTGGTGGTGCCGTGCTCTGGGGCATGGCGTTATCACTGATTGCCATCGCGCCCTTTTTGGAAAAAGTGGGCCTTAAGTTTGCCGCTGTAGGTGCATTTTTCGGGCATCTGATAGGGGTCACGCTACTGCTGTCAGCTTTCTTCTATGCCGGCAGTCCCTCGGGCTACTGGGTGCTGTTTTTGGGCGCAATTTCCCTGGGTATCGGTAATGGTTTGATCGAGGCTGCGGGCAACCCTATGACGGCGGCGTTGTATCCCGAGCGCAAAACGGTCAAGCTCAATCACTTTCATGCCTTCTTTCCCGGTGGCATGGTAGTGGGTGCCCTGCTGGGCTTTGCGATGTTCCAAATTGGCAGTGTCGGTGGTATCGATCTGGGACACTGGACGGCGCATATCGCTATTATCTACATCCCCATTATCGGCTACGGCATTATGCTATTGCCGCTGAAGTTTCCCAAAACTGAAACCGCCGAGGCGGGTGTACCGGTTAAAGAGGTTCTGCTTTATACCATTACTCACCCCCTTGTTATTCTGTTGATTATCGTAAAAATGGTTACCCTGTCGCTGGAGCTGGGCCCCATGCGCTGGATTCCCGATGTTCTGACCAACGCTGGTATGAACGGTATGCTGGTATTTGCCTGGCTTACCGGTTTGATGGCGGTATTGCGTTTGTTTGCAGGCCCCGTGGTTGAGCGTTTGGCTCCGACTGGCATATTGTTTTGTGCCGCATTGCTCACCGGCTCCGGTCTGATCTTGTTTTCATTGTTTGAAACCGGCGCGTTCCAGTTAATGTTTGCCGCTACCGTGTTTGCCTTTGGTGTGGCTTTCTTCTTCCCCACCATGGTGGGCTTGATGAGTGAGCGCTTTCCTAAGGCGGGTTCCGTGGGTATTGTGTTAATGATTGGTATGGGTATGGGTGCCTCGGGTACCCTGCAGGGTCAGATGGGCGGCATTGCCGACCGTTATATGCCTGATGCTTTGGATGAGCAGCGCACTGTACTGATTCTGGAGCAGGTGGAGAACCGCTTCCCCGGCTATGTGGAACAGGCCGAAGCGGCTGCCGGTGATCTCGATGCCATGGCGGCACTGGGTTATCGCACCCAGGATGCACAATCTGTACTTAACAATAATGAAGCCGCGCTCGCTCATTACCGCGAAACCGGTGCCTTGGATGGCCCGCTGACCGGTAATGCTCTGCGTGCTCTTACCTCTTCTGGTTTGGCGCAAGAGCAAGCGTTGATTGATGAGGCCGGTGCAGTACTTAGCCCTGCTGATAATTATGGTGGCCGTATGGCTTTCCGTTGGGTAGCTCCGGTAGCGCTGCTGGTAGCGCTGTTCTTTGCTATTATGTTCCTGCGCGATCGCAAGCAAGGCGGCTATCGGGCCGTGCGCTTGGATGAAAAATCCCCCGGCAGCGCCTGATGTTATAAGTGGGTCTAGGCCCATTGATCGCCTGGCTTAGGTTGGGCGTAATAAAAAACCCCGCTCGGTTGAGCGGGGTTTTTTGTTTGACCTTATACTATTCACCGTTCACCGTTCACCGTTCACCGTTCACCGTTCACCGTTCACCGTTCACCGTGTACCGTAAACCACCATGGTCTTGCCTTTCACATCAACCAGGCCCTGCTCTTCAAGCGTTTTTAGAACGCGTCCTACCATCTCTCGGGAGCAGCCGACAATGCGGCCAATTTCCTGGCGGGTGATTTTAATCTGCATACCATCCGGGTGGGTCATGGCATCGGGCTCCTTACACAAATCCAGCAGCGTGCGAGCCACCCGACCGGTAACGTCCAAAAACGCCAGGTCACCCACCTTGCGCGTGGTGTTGCGCAGGCGTCTGGCCATTTGGGTACCCAGGGCAAACAAAAACTCCGGGTGGTTTTCGGATACTTCCTGGAACTTGCCGTAGCTGATTTCAGCCACTTCGCATTCGGATTTGGCCCGCACCCAGGCGCTGCGTGAATCCTGGGCGTCGAATAGGCCCATTTCGCCAAAAAAATCGCCGTCATTCAGATAGGCGACAATCATTTCGCGACCTTCGTCATCCTCAATCAGCACAGTGACTGAGCCTTTGACGATGTAGTAGAGCGAATCGCTCTTATCTCCCGCATAAATAATCGTGCTTTTGGCGGGGTAACGACGTCGATGGCAGTGGTTTAAAAATTCATCGACGTTTTGAATATGGGGTGTTAGTGAGACAGCGACCAAAGGGCATCTCCTACCTGAGAGTGACTGAAAAAGCATATGTTTCGGGTGGCTCATTATGCCGCGAAATGCGGTAGCTGCCAAACCAGTAACGGGACAGGCTACCATCTTTGTGACCCAGTTATAAGCAAGTTGTTCAGTGTTGGCGGCTTGTAGAGTATTTATTTTTCATCTTGTTGAATTAAGTGACAGATTCAGCCCCGCGCCAGTTTATGGTAGGCTTGCCGCCCCCGATAGTGGTTAAACGCTCAAGAGGCAAATAACATGCAAGCAACTGTTAAATGGGTAGATGGCGCTCAGTTTATTGGCGAGTCTGGCAGTGGCCACAGTGTGGTGATGGATGGCCCGGCCGACCACGGCGGCCGCAATATGGGCGTACGCCCCATGGAGATGCTGTTGTTGGGCCTGGGCGGTTGCGCCAGTTTTGATGTGGTCAGTATTTTGAAAAAAACCCGTCAGCAAGTGAGTGATTGTCGGGTAGAAATTACCGCCGAGCGCGCCGAGGGCGTGCCTTCGCCCTTTACCAAAATCCATTTGCACTTTGTGGTGACAGGAAGCGAGCTAAAAGAGAGCGCCGTGGCCAAGGCGGTTGAGCTGTCGGCGACTAAATATTGCTCTGCCTCCATCATGCTGGAAGCGGCGGGTGTGGCGATGAGCCACGATTGGACGATTGACGGTTGACGAATTATCGCTAACAAACGTCAGACGTCGGACGAGAACGAGGTGTACACTACACATAATAACTGGCGGTGGTCATAGCGCGGCTGGCTTGGGTCATTGCCTGCTTAACCGGCGCGGGGAAATTATACCCCCCAGCCTGAAGTGCGCCTGCCGCATGGCGGGCCTCGTCTTCGAGCATTTTTTCAATCACCACTCGGCTTTTCTGGTCAGTCTCGGGCAGGCGCGCCAGGTGGCTTTGCAGGTGCTTACAGACTTGTTCTTCTGTGGCAGCGACAAAGCCCAGACTGATCTTGTCACTGACCAGCCCGGCACCGGCGCCTATGCTGAAAGATAACCCGTACCACAGGGGGTTAAGCCAGCTGGTGTGACCGCCCAGCTCGTTAATGCGCTGTTCACACCACACCAGATGATCCACTTCCTCGTCGGCGGCCTCTTGCATTTGCGCGCGCACATGCTCCAGTTTGGCAGTTAGCGCCTGGCCCTGATACAACGCCTGGGCGCAGACTTCGCCAGTGTGATTGACCCGCATCAGCGCTCGGCTGACGCGCTTTTGCTGCTCGCTAAGCTCGCCGTCTTTTATGTCTGCGGCCGGGGAGGGGCGCGAGGTCACAGTTTTACCCGCCGCCAGCGTGCGCAAAGCGTGGTCGGCCTGCATAACCAGGCGGTCAAACAGAGAAAAACGGGGCTGATGCATGTGTTGTCTCCCACTTGGCGTTAATCAGCTATCAGTATAAAGCGTCTGGTGAAAGTTGGCTGGCTACACGTATAATTCACTGTTGGCCCCTCAGGGCACAGGGCTTCGGTATAAAGTTGGGGAGTTACGCGTGCATACTATTACGGATTTAAAACAAATCATGGACGCCAGTATTCCACTGGTGGTGATAGAAACCTTTGAAGAGAAAAAAGCCGAAAACCAGCTGCTGGGATTGTCCGTCAAATGCGGTTCGCAGTTATCGCGTTGGTCACTTACCGATGGTTTGGTGCGGCTTAGCTTTGGTCCGCAATTAGCGATCAGAGAGAGCAAATTT
>DATBNH010000329.1:0-5345 GCA_036554405.1 Cellvibrionaceae bacterium
TACCTTCACCATCAAAATCCCCAGTATAACGAGTGGACAGGCCATTATCTCCTATGGGATCAAACCCCTCACCACCATTCCAACCCGCAGTGCCAGAGGCATCAATATCATTGACCAGCTCCGCATCAAAATCGAGGGTGGTACCCAAGCCCTGCAAACCGTAGATATCAGTAATCTGCAAAGGTGAACCCGTGCCATTGCCGCCGGTGGCGCGGGTAAAAGTGCCGCCGTTTAAGGTAAAGTCGCGCGCGATAAAGGTGGGCAGGGTGGCGGCGATCTGCGAGAAGCTGCCACCGTCCAATACAAAGCTGCCCACATTAATATGGCCTTCAGCGCCGGTGGTGATGTTGTTTGCGGTGTTAAGCGTAAGGCCGCCATTGGGCGCGTGCAGGTAGTCATTAAAAACAATATTGTTATCGGCATTCAGGGTCAGGCGGTTGCCGCTGGCCCAAACGATAGGGTCTACGATAGTGATATCGCCCGCCTCGGCGCCAGCCGCAGCGGTCTGAAGAATAACATTGCCGCCTTCGAGGGAGTTTTGCAGTGCCTGGGTGTGTACATGGCTGGTGCCGTTGTTACCGCCCAGTGGGTCGTAGCTGATGTCCAGATCGGTGGGGTCCAGCAACCAGATGCCCGCCTCGCCCGCTTCGCTTGACGTGTCGATCACCGCATCGGCGCCGATTTTGACGATAGTGCCGGAGGTTTCTACAAAGCCGCCGTTGCCAGTCTCGGATGATGCATCCAAAGTGCCGGAGACGCGCACGGTGCCGCCGGTGTCTTCATCCATACCGCCCAATAACAGAATTTTACCATCGCGCTCGGTAAGGCCACGGGCCTCGATCACGCCGGTGTTATTGACCACGGTTTGCAGCAGCGCATCACTGGCGTGGGCAGTCATCAGCACCTGACCGCCGTCGGCTTTGATCAAGCCGTGGTTTTCGGCCAGGGCATTAAGTGCTGCTTCGTCTACCTGCACGTTCAGCAAACCATCGCCGGCAAAATCCAGCGTGACTTTATTGCCGGCCGCCAGGGCGACATTGCCGAGCTTGGCTTGAATAACGCCGTGGTTAGATACACGCCCACCCAGCAGTGCTACAGCACCGCCATCGGCGGCGGTAATGCTGCCGTAGTTGGCCACGCCCGCGCCGTTATTGTTGCCGCTAAAGGTAAAGCTGTTGCCATCGGTGGCGGTTACATCCAGCGAAGAGGCTACCAGTGAGCCTACATTCACCTGTGCACTCTGGCCGAACAGCACGCCGTTAGCGTCTATCAAAAACACCCGGCCATTGGCATTCAGTTGGCCCTGAATTTGGGTGCCATCGGCACTGAAAATTCGGTTAAGGGCTAAAGAGTCACTGCCGGGCTGGATAAAGTTGACGATTTCATCGGCATCGATATCAAAAGTGTCCCAGGTGATGGTGACATTGTCGCTGTGCTGATTGATATCGGTGGTGTTGCCGTAATGAATATCCGCCGCACCGTCGATCACCTGACCGCCATCGGGCCCCGCCTGAGCACCACCGGCAATGGCGGCTATGGCCAGCGCCAAGGCTAACTTGCGCCCTCGGCCCTTGGCGTTACCACGCGCAAGTTCAGAGGCAGGTTGGTAGCTTTGGCTAGCAGTATTCCAGACAAGACGGTAGGTGTGGTTCATAGCGGTTCTCGTTCCTGTAGTCCGTTGATCCAGCCCCGGGGAGGGCTGGCGTCACATTTAAATCATTGTACCTGTCGAAAGTAAAATTAACAGGCTCTCTGTTAATTTTCAGTTATATCAAGACGTTTATTTCATCATTGCAGTTATTTCTACAGAGAGTGAGGCAAGCAGGTGGGCTGTTGGCCTGCGCTTAGGACGCTAGTGTAGACGTAAAAGCTGAATATAAGCTTAATTTTCTAATCACGTTTTCTCATTTCCCGCGCGATACTACCTAGATACCGTGGTTATTGACGGGTGGCTACAAGCAAAAATTCGCGGTTGCCATCGCCACCGGTAATGGGGCTTTCAAAGTGCTCTTGTACGTCCAGCCCCTGTTGTTGGCAAACTGTTTTAAGCTGTTGCTCTACCTGATCAAATAACTCGGCATTGCGCACTATGCCGCCTTTACCGATATTGCTGCGGCCCACTTCAAATTGCGGTTTAACCAAGCTCACCAATTGCCCCCCGGGTGCAATCAGGGGCGCGAGCGCAGGCAAAATAAGTGTTTGCGATATAAATGAAACATCCATAACCGCCAGTGCAAAACCGGCCGGGGCGTGCTCGCTGCAAAGGCTCGCGGGCAACTCCCGCGCGTTCACCCCCTCGTAACACACCACCCGGGGATCGTTCTTTAATTGAACCGCCAATTGCCCGTGGCCTACATCTACACCCACCACTTGTGATGCGCCCGCTTGCAGCAGGCAATCGGTAAAACCGCCGGTGGACTGGCCCACATCGAGCGCCGTTACACCTGCCACCGGTATATCACAGCGCTCAAGGGCGGCGGCGAGTTTAAGACCGCCACGGGAGACAAAGCGGTCTTCTGTCGTCGCTATAACCTCCAGCAAACTATCCTCTGCCACTATGGCGCTGGCCTTGCGTTGCAATTGCCCATTCACGCGCACACACCCGGCGGTTATCAGCCGCTGGGCGTGGGCGCGGCTGGTGACCAGGCCGCGCAGGAGCAGGGTTTTATCGAGCCGTTGCAAGGGCGCTATTACATACCGCCAAGCATGGCACCCAAGGGTATGGGGTTGCCATTGACGGTAAACTCTCCACCATTGTATTGCAGCTGACTGGTCAGCACTTCACCCTGGGAGATAACCAGCCCCTGCTGTATTAACATATCCAATGTGGTTGTCACTTGAGTGTCTAGCATTTGCTGTATCTGCTCCTCGGTAACGTCGGGGCTCTCGGCCATGGCGGCACGCACCTGAAACTCGGTGCTCAACCTCGCAAAGTACTGCGCCAGGGTTTGGTCAACCTCGATACTGGCCTGTGCCTGAATGGCGCCTATTAACCACAAAGGATTACTGGGTAGCGCTGGCACTGGCGTGTCAGCTTTGAGGTTGAGGCCGGCGCTGACTGCAAACTCACCCTGGGGAAGGGTGGCACTTAAGGTATCAATGCGAAAAGCCGGGCCGTTTTCAATAAAGGCTTGCATCACTTCAGGGGTAAAGTGTTTACCAAAGTTGAGCGCAGGTGGTGTATCGGTATCGGCCGTGTACATAGCGTCAAACATTTCTATATTGGCGTGATGATAGGCCCGGTAAAAATCCATGCTGAAATTATCAAAGGCCATATCCCATATAAGATCGCGCAAATACCAGTCGTTCACAGTCAGACTGGCAATGGCCGTTTGCAAATCCATACTCATCCAGTTGGCATTGGCAGGGACTTTCATTGAGGATGTCATGGTCAGGGTTTGCAGCTTGATCTCTTGCAATTGTGCGCCGGTGTTAATGGCGGCATTCAGTTCGGCCAGCGACAATGCAAATTCGCCGGGGTAAACAAACAGCTCCCAATCCATTTGCGCGAGATCAGCATCCGTTTTCACATTGAAGCTGCGCAAATTAATAGCTTTGTCGCCTTCGCTGAAACTGAAACTTTCGATATCACCCACATAGCTCATACGGCCACTGCTGCCGATGATGCCCAGGCCATGATAGCCGCCAAAATCCACTACGCCGTTTTCGTCATTAATCGTCTTGCTAAAGGCAGATACATTATCGGTAAAGCGGGTATGGCCGGAAAGGCTGGTGATGCCCCGGTGGGTAAATAACGGTGATGAGGGTTCCGATTGGCCGGTCTTATTATTGGCGGGCACGGCTTGCCAGCGATACCAACCGAGGCCAAGGCCCTCGTTAAAAAACACCGGGCCCTGCTGAAGTGTGATGGCCAGCGGTAGGCTCATACCAAACGCTGGGCTTTCCATGGCGGCAAAAAACTCTTGGGGCAGGTCCATACCAATGCTTAACTGTGCTTGTGAAGAAAACCAACCGCGCTCAAATGCCACTACCTCGGCGGTGTAGCCGGGGTAGGCGTGAAGATGAGCAATGGCACGATTGAGTTTTCTCTCGGCAAGCATGCCCAGAAAAAATGCAATCGCCACAGCGATAAAAATACCCAATATTTTTTTCATAATGAATCTTCCTTAAATAATGATTTTTCGCCAATGGTTGTAGAAGGACTTTACTCCACGGTAACGCTTTTGGCCAGATTGCGCGGCTGATCCACATCGGTACCTTTAATAATAGCCACGTAATAAGACAGCAATTGCAACGGCAGTGTGTACAGCACCGGTGCCAACCACGGATGAATATGTGGCACGTTGATCACGCGCATGGTTTTATCGGAAATAAAATGCGCGTCGCTGTCGGCGAACACATACAAAATACCGCCGCGTGCGCGCACTTCCTCCACATTGGACTTTAGTTTTTCCAGCAGCTCGTTATTGGGCGCTACCACAATAATAGGCATGTCCGCATCAATCAGCGCCAGTGGCCCGTGTTTGAGTTCGCCGGCGGCGTAGGCCTCGGCGTGTATGTAGGAAATTTCTTTAAGTTTAAGCGCGCCTTCCATCGCAATGGGGTATTGATCACCCCGGCCTAAAAATAATGCGTGGTGTTTATCGGCAAATTCTTCGGCGAGTTTCTCAATCTCGGGGGCCAGTTGCAGAGTTTGTTCAAGTTTGGCGGGCAGGGATTCCAGCGCGGCGATCAGCTCTTGCTGCAGGTCGCCATTTAAACCGCGATGTTTTGCCAATGCCAGCGTGAGCAGGGCAAGACCCACCAGTTGTGTGGTAAAAGCCTTGGTTGAGGCCACGCCAATTTCGGTGCCGGCACGGGTCATAAAAGCAAAGTCGGATTCGCGCACCAGCGAAGAGTCGCCCACATTGCAAATAGCCAGGGTGGCCAAATAGCCATTGTGACGGGCCATTCTGAGTGCGGCCAAGGTGTCGGCGGTTTCGCCCGATTGGGAAATAGTCACCAGTAAACTGTCGGGCAGTACCACGCTTTTGCGATAGCGAAATTCCGAGGCGATTTCTACCGAGCAAGACACACCCGCCAGCGCCTCCAACCAATAGCGCGCCACCATGGCCGAGTGATAACTGGTACCGCAGGCGACAATTTGCACATGGCGAACGTGCGCCAGTTGCTCACCCGCATTGGGGCCAAAGGCGCTGTCTATAACCATACCGTTGCTAATGCGCGACTCTAAGGTATTGCTCACCGCCTGCGGCTGCTCGTGAATTTCTTTCAACATATAGTGGCGATAGGGACCTTTGTCGCCGGCATCGTAGCTGGCGCTGGACTCCTGCACCACGCGATCAACCTGTACGCCTTGCTGGTTAAAAATCTGAATATCAGTA
>DATBNH010000359.1:0-5764 GCA_036554405.1 Cellvibrionaceae bacterium
ATAACAGCACTGGGGGTGAAACAAGCGGGAACTGCCCGCCTCAAGCACCCTTATCGGTTCTTGAGGCGGATGTGGGTTTGAGATTATGGTTTGAGATTAGTGTGCGCGCAGTTGCTGGTTCAAAAAAGCGATGATGTCGTCGAGCACGGGTACGGCGTGGCTAGTAAAACAACTGCCAAAATAATCGCTGCAACCACTGTCGAGAAAGGCGTGTTTTAACTCTGGGTAGAGGGTGTAATTCACAGGTTGTCCGGCTTCTTTTAAAGCGTCGGCATAGGCTTTTACCGCCGTGGGCGGTGTGGTTTGATCCAGGCTGCCCACATGCACAAACTGCGGGGGCAGAGTGTCATCTTCGGCAGCGGGAATCAAAAATATAGGCGAAACAGCGCGATAGTATTCAGGGTGGTCTTTTACATCGATGTTCTTGCCAAATAGTCCGCGAGCTTCAGCGCCGCCCATTTGCCAGAAAAAGTTATCGGGGCTTTCAAAACCACCTTCGGCAGCGGCGTGCATATCAAAGGCGCCGTAGCTGATAACAGCGGCTTGCAGACGCAGACCGTCCTCTTTTGCGATTTTCTCGACAGTTTTGCCCGCGGGTAAATAGCTGGGGGTAAAGGCGAGTTTGCCATCCGCAAAACCTTCGCTTGCCAGGTTGCGTCTGGCTAATATTGTCATGGCACTCAAATGGCCACCGGCGCTGTCGCCGGTTATGGCCATGCGTTCAGGGTCGCCCTTGTAGTTGCCGATATGCTCTTTAACCCAGAGCACACCGCCCATAACATCTTCCACGATCTGATTGAGCGTGGTGGTATTATTGTTATCGCCCAGCAAGCGGTAGTTCATATTGGCCACTACAAACTCACCCTCGGCGGCCAGATATTCACTCATATCGTTCATTATGCTGTTGTCGTTAATTAGCCAGCCACCGCCGTGAATAATCACTACCACCGGGTAGCTGTCTTTGCCGGTGGTGGGTACATAAATATCGGTAGTGAGCTTAAAACCCGCCGGCTGGGCACAGGTAATATTGTCGTGTTTGCTAAAAGCAGTGGGCTCGGCTGCCAAGGTGGGCAGAGTGAAAAACGCTAAAAGTATCAGGGAAAATTTATACATCGGGCCTCTCCGTAACAAAAACGCTACTGTAGCGTTTTTTGGCGCGGGCGCATGCGAGTAAGTGTGAGGTCAGGTTAATAATTATCAAGATGACTCGGCCAGACGTTGGTAGCGAAGGGCAGTATCAAGGCAAGACCGCCCTAATGGCACTCGACCTCGGCTATCTTTAGTGTTATGTTATAACATTACTTTTATGGAGGAGGCATGTATGAAAGACTCAATGGGGATGGTGTGCTCTGGCCTGTGTTTGGGTCATTGCCTGTTAACACCGTTATTGCTGGCGTTGGGTAGCGCGGGGGCATTGGGCGTGGCAATGCATTCGGAGTGGGTACATTGGGCACTAATGGTGCCGATTATTGTATTGGCGCTGTTGAGTTTTCCCGGTGGCTATCGTGTTCACCGTCGGGTGCGACCGGTACTGCTGGGTATTGCCGGGGCATTGTTACTGGTGTTGGCTCTGTTTGTACAAGAGGCCTGGGAGCCGGTGCTATCGGTACTGGGTGGCGGGCTGTTGATCAGTGGTCATTGGATTAATCGCCGCCGATTGCGCCAACAGTGCGGAGCGGCTGTATGTTAAGTCGCCAAACGCTGTTAGCCAGTGCCGCTAAAGATTATATGAACGCCGAGCAGTTGGCATTTTTTAAAGCCGAACTGCAAACCTTGCGCGAAGAGACCATGAGGCATATAGAGCAAGCCAAGCAACAGCTGGCGCGGCCGCCTGAGTGCAATGATGAGGGCGATCGCTCCCAGCATGAAGAAGATGTGCGAATCTCCCTGCGCATTGTCGATAGGGAGCGCAAGCTGCTACCCAAAATAGACAAGGCGTTATGGCGTATTGCTAACGGCAGCTACGGCTATTGCGAAGAAACCGGTGAGCCCATAGGCATCGCGCGGCTGCTGATTCGCCCCACCGCCGAATTTTGTACTGATATCAAAACCATCAATGAAAGAAGAGAACAAAATTATGCAGAATAATGCCCCACAACGTCTGCCGGTGACCGTGCTGTCGGGATTTTTAGGCGCCGGTAAAACCACCGTACTCAATCACATTTTACAAAATCGCGACGGCCTTAAGGTGGCGGTTATTGTTAACGATATGAGTGAAGTCAATATTGATGCCGCTCAAATTCAGCAGGAAGTGAGCTTTAATCGCAGCGAAGAAAAGCTGGTGGAAATGAGCAATGGCTGTATTTGCTGTACCCTGCGGGAGGATTTGCTGGAAGAGGTAACGCGCCTTGCCGAAGAGGGCCGCTTTGACTATCTGGTGATTGAATCTACCGGAATTTCTGAACCCTTGCCGGTGGCAGAGACTTTCACTTTCGCCGATGAAAGCGGGGTGAGCTTGTCGGATATCGCGCGGCTGGATACCATGGTTACAGTGGTGGATGCGGTCAATTTTATAAAAGATTATGAAGAGGCCAAATACCTGCAAGAGACCGGCGAGAGCCTGGGCGAGGAAGATGAGCGCAGTGTGGCCGATTTACTGGTTGAGCAAATTGAGTTTGCCGATACCCTGCTGATCAGTAAAACCGACCTGGTGAGTGCGCCAGGGCTGGCTAAGCTGACCGGTATTTTACGCAGCCTTAACCCTGAGGCCGTCATTGTGCCTATTGCCAAAGGCCAGGTAGATTTACAACAGGTGTTGGGCACCGGGCGCTTCAGTTTTGAAAAAGCCCAACAAGCGCCGGGTTGGCTTAAGGAAATGCGCGGCGAGCATGTGCCGGAGACTGAAGAGTATGGCATTAGCAGTTTTGTTTACCGTGCACGCAGGCCATTCCATCCACAGAAGTTTTATGATTTTTTGCACGATACATCCCACAAGGGTAAGCTGATTCGCTCTAAAGGCTATTTCTGGCTGGCCAGCCGCCCGGAATTTGCTGGGCAGTGGAGTCAGGCCGGCGGCATCGCTCGCTACGGTGTGGCAGGCTTGTTTTGGAAAGCCGTCGATGAGGCCAACTGGCCCGAAGACCCAGAGTACCGGGCCAGCATTATGAGAAACTGGCAAGAGCCCTTTGGCGATATGCGGCAGGAATTAGTGTTTATTGGCCAAAATCTGGATCAGCAGGTCGTGCGCGAGCAATTGGATGCCTGCCTGCTGGATGATGCCCTGTTGCTTGCCGGTAAAGAAGTTTGGCAAACTCTGCCAGACCCTTTTGCTGACCTGGAGACCGCCTGAATTATGAAGCACATACTGGCTTGGGTTTGTTTGCTGGGCTGCGTCGCAGTTGCCTGGGCTCAACAGTCTGAGCATCTCCCTCATGGCGCTCACGTGCATGGCCATGCGCACATGAATGTTGTGTTGGACGATGGACAGGTTTTTATTGAGCTGATAAGCCCCATGGCTAATCTGGTGGGTTTTGAACATGCCCCGCTTAGCCATGAAGACAAAAAAGCCTGGGCCGAGGCGCGAGCGTATCTGCAGCAGACACAAGAATTATTTGTGTTTGCTGGCGGTCGCTGCCAGCTAAAACAAACTGAGCTAAATGATCCTTTTGCTGAACACAGCCATCACGGTCATGAGCACAGCAATAGCCACAAGGACCTTGTGGTGACTTGGTTATATACGTGCGATCAGGCGATGCCGCAGGCGCTGCAGGTTAATTTTTTACCGCGCTTTAGCGCCATAGAGAAGCTGGATGTTAACTGGGTCAGTGAGCAAGGGCAGGGCGCTCAGGTAGTAACCCCTGAGCGTGTGCGTGTCGATTTTTAATATTTGCCCTTAATGCCATTGAAAGTAATGAACTGCTACAGCTCATAATCGCTGTAGGGCTCAATATGAAAAGGCTTAATGGAATAAGCCGATTCGGCCAGCTCATTTTCTGTATGTGCCACCGATATAACGCCCGAAATCCAGAAGGGCTCGTACAGATGTTCTAATTGCAGCCCTTCTGGGTAATGTACGTAAATAACCTGATTAGGTGGCGGTGGCGGCACATGAATACAGGCGCCAAAAAAAGGCACCAGAAAAAATTCAGTAATAGTCTGCTCTTCATCAAACTCTAACGGCACAATAAAACCTGGAATGCGCACCGCTTTTTGATCCATATCGTCAATAGTACGCGCCGAGCTTAACGCCTGCTGATAGCGTTGGGCCACAGGGTCATCGGCCAGAATTTCTTCAGAGAAAAGCTCGGAATTATCCAGCTGGTCTTCATCGCTACCGTCTTCAATGTCTGACAGAAAATCGGGCGGGTTCATCAGCGCCTCTAGGTCATCCGCTGGTATCAAATCCACCCATTCGATGGTGTGATAACGTGAAGGCGGCTGGCTACTGGGCGCTGAGTCTGCTTGTGTGCTTTGTGGCTCCTCTGGGTCAGCACAGCCGCCAAGTACACCTAGCACGGCCAACATGAGTAAAAGACGGTAAAAACCCATAGTTAAGTGGTTAACCTCATTCGATGATTTGCGGTAGTATAGCCCGAGCCAGGGCCGGGCTGAAAGTATCAAGCCTTGCAACCACAGGAGACCCTATGACATCCACTTCGGCGGCAATTGCCATAGAGCAACTGGCATTTGGCTACCAGCCACAGCAAACCATAGTACGCATTCCCCACTGGCAGGTGAATTGTGGCGAGCGGGTATTTGTCTATGGCCCTTCCGGCTCGGGCAAATCGACGCTGCTGAATATTCTTTCGGGTTTTTTACACCCGGCCTCGGGAGAGGTGAATATACTCGGTACGCGAACGGATAAGCTTCGCGGCAGAAAGCTGGATAAATTTCGCGCAGAGCATATTGGCACTGTATGCCAGCAGTTTAATCTGATTCCCTATTTAAGTGTGCTCGATAATTTGCTGGTGGCAGCACACTTTGGACGTGGTGGCAAACAACAAGCCCGACACGATGCCCAGCTGCTATTGCCGGCGTTGGCGTTACCGGTCTCTTTATTGGCGCAAACAGCCAGCCAATTAAGCGTGGGTCAACAGCAGCGAGTGGCCATTGCGCGCGCGCTGATTAACCGACCTCAATTACTGATTGTAGATGAGCCCACCTCGGCGCTGGATTACCACGCAAGTCAGGCCTTTATGTCGCTTTTGCACGAGACAGTTTGCACCCGCAAGACCACACTGATTTTTGTCAGTCACGATGAAAGACTGGCACCCGACTTTGATCGGCAAGTGAACTTTAATGACCTCAATTGTGTGGAGACCAGTGATGCTGATTAAACTGGCCTGGCGCAGTTTGCTTAATCGCCGCTTGGCAGTAATGCTGGCTATTTTATCGGTGGCGGTGAGCTTAATGGTGCTGTTGGCTGTGGAGCAAGTGCGCCAGCAAACCCGAAGCGGTTTTCAGCAGAGCGCTTCGGGCGTGGATCTTATTATTGGCGCGCGCACCGGGCCGGTGAATCTACTGCTCTATTCGGTATTTCGCTTGGGTAGCCCCACCGATAATATGTCGTGGCAGGCCTATCAAAAAATCGCCGAGCACCCTCAGGTGGCTTGGGCTATTCCTGTTGCTCTTGGCGATTCACACCGGGGTTACCGCGTGCTCGGCACCACGGAGGATTACTTCGCGCATTTTCGCTATGGCCGTAAACAATCACTCGGTTTTATCTCCGGCGGGCGTTTTGACGATCTGTACGATGTTGTGCTCGGCCACGACGTCGCCAGGCGCTTGGGTTATAAGCTAGGCGACTCACTGGTGTTATCCCATG
>DATBNH010000373.1:0-3987 GCA_036554405.1 Cellvibrionaceae bacterium
TATCAGCCATTTGGCATGGCACTGCTCGCCGTGGGTATCGCACCAGCGTACTTTAACGCCTGCACCGGTAAGCTCATGAGCCACCGGGCGGTTGGGCACGCCGTTTTTCTCGCGACCAAAGGCATCTTTGTTAGGGTCGAGCAATACCCGCACCATCACGCCTCGCTCTGCTGCCCGCTTTAGGGCACGCACTATGTGCCGGTCGGATAAATAAAATACAGCCAGGTCCAAGGCCTCTTCGGGCTTGGCGTTATCTATTATTTGCAGCAGCGCATGCTCGACGGCGCGCTCGGTGACTACCTGCACTGTCAACTCTGCCTGAGGTGAAGATGTCTTCGGTTCTAACCCTGTATGCGGCGCCGCACCGCCAGAAAAATTCAATACCGCCGCCTCGCTGGCGAGCAAGTCTCGTGTGGCTGGGCCACTAAAGCGCAGCGCCACATTACCGTGGGCGCTGCTGCCATCGTGAGGGTTGGCCGAGGTTACCAGCGCGGCCAACGCCTCGCCGCTGTCGGCAATAATCAGCTTGCGGTGGTTGGCCTTGAAGTTAAGCAGCGCCAAGAAGCTCCGCAACGACACCCGCCCCTCGCCAAAAGGATTGGGCAAGGTGTCTCCCTCGCCATTGCCAAAGGGCCGAATAAACGGCCGCCACAGGGCCGAATACAATGGGTTACTGTCGCGCAGGCGGGGTAAATCAGTAAGGGTAACGGCAATACCCGCCGCTTCCAATTGCGCAAAGTGCGGCGAGGGCCGCCCACCGTAAACGCTGTTCAGTGGGTCGGATATTACTTGTACCTCTAGCGCGGGGTAGCGCTGCTTTTGGGCAATCAATGCAGCGGTCAACTCGGTGGACAAAGCGCGGTGCGTCTCGGTCACCTCGCCCTGAAAATCGTTAAACAAAAACATATCCACCAGCACAAAGCGGCGGGCACTGGCGATCATCGCCAACACCTCGTCGAAGATTTGCTGCTCTATATGCCGCTCGCCATTGGCGGTAGTATAGGTGTTATCGGCCAGGAACTGCACATCGCTGGCAACCCGCGCTGGCGCCTCCAGACTCAGCCCCTGAGGTAAAGGCTTATAGACATGGTAAGTCCCTATGGCCAGCAGGGCGAGAAAGATCAGCGCTAACAGCCACCTAAGCGTCCGGGCGCGAAATATTAACCGTGTCATCAGTGGCATTCCTTGTTATCAGCGTTTCAACAGTTTAAACCTGATTTTAAGAGTATTGTTCTCAATAGTCATTTCGCAAGAAATCTACCATTCAAAACCTGACGCGCCCCCTACCCCGAGTGGGACGCCATTGATGAACGCGAACGATCCCGCCCCGGGTGGGTGTGCCCGCTACATAGGCGCCAGGCGCCAACCTGCTTTTTCTGCCACCAGGCGGTCGGTCAGCCGGAGGTTGACTAAAAACACATCGTCATGGGATACCACCAGAAAGGAGAGTTTGAGGATGTCCCCGATTCACTAGATTCTCTCCACAAAACATGCGCAATACTGCCTTTACCAATCCCCACACTTTAACTCTTATAGTCAATATGAAATTATCTTACCTTCTGCTAGCATCAAAGCAACCAGAATAAAATGAGAGGCCGGTATGAACTATTCAATAAAGGGGCTGGTAGCCTTGCTGGTGCTAACGCTGGCAGGATGCGTGACCGGTGAGCACACGAGTGATAACAACACCAATAGCGGGGTGCGCACTTGGCAAATGCAGGAAATCGTGCTGCATGCCGCAAAGCCCTATGATAACAACTACACAGACGTAGACACCTGGCTGGAATTATCAGGCCCCGACTTTAACAAGCGCATCTACGGTTTTTGGGATGGTGAAAACCGTTATGTGTATCGTATTGTGGCCACGCAAGCGGGCCAGTGGCGCTGGCGCAGTGCATCTAACCATACCGACGATACCGGCCTAAACGGCCATACTGGCGAGTTTGTAGCGCGCGGCTGGAGTGAGGCGGAAAAACAGCAAAACCCCAATCGCCGTGGCTTTGTGGGGGTATCGCCCAATGGCCATGCCCTGCAATACGCCGATGGCACGCCCTTTTTTATGGTGGGCGATACCTGGCTGGCGGGTAGCACCTGGCGCTTGCCCTATCGCAATGCCGCCACTTCTAATAATTATGTACCCGGCCCCGGCGTGGGTTTTGAAGATGCGGTGAATTACCGCAAAAATCAGGGCTTTAATTCCGTCAGCATGATTGCCGCTTTCCCCAACTGGGAGGCAGATGTAAACCCCAGCACCTACGCCGATGAAAACGGCATTTATGTGCGTAACGCCTGGGAAAAATTTGGCTACGATGTAGCCGACGGCCAGGGCACCGATGCCTCCGGCGGGCTCAGTTATTGGGGCACCTTTACCGCCAAAAATATGCGCGATGAATACGGCCACTTACCTTTCGCCATGTCGGAGGAGCACGATGGTGTATCGGACTTTACCCGCATTAACCCCGCGTATTTTAAAAGCCTGGATAAAAAAATGGCCCATATGAGCGAGGTGGGCTTTGTGCCCTTGCTGGAAACCATCCGCCGGGATGCCGGCCCCTCGTGGGATGCCTATTACGATTTTAATGAAACCTTCTCACGTTTTGTGCAGTACATAATTTCGCGCTACGGCGGTTGGAATTTTGTGTTTAGCGGCATTCACCTGGATTGGGTTCCAGAAGATTTTAGTTTGACTGCCGAGCAATTTAACCAGGCGCTGACTTATCATTAAGAAAAATACGGCCCACCACCCTTTGGCCAAATACATACGGTGCTGATTGATCGCGCTACGCATACCACCTTAGGCCATGGGGACGAGGTACCTTGGCTGGATATGCACAGCGTGGGCAATAAACCCCGCGATCACCGGGTGGGTGAAAACCTTGAGGCGCAGTTTTTTCTGGAAAATCCGCCCAAACCCACCATTAATTTTGAGCCTTACTACACCGGCTGGTTGCACGAGATTAATAAACCCGGTGGGGAAGAACCAACCGCCAACTCCGCCCGCGACAATTACTTTGCCCGTGCTCAAATGTACGGCTCGGTGCTATCGGGCGGTTTGGCAGGCCATGTTCACGGCACCGCCGCCTACGACATAACCACCACCGGCGAGCCAGAGGGCGCCCGCCCGCATATTTGGGAGGCACTGCAATACGAGTCTGCCCAGTATATGCAACATCTACATAGCTTTATGTTATCAGAAGGTGCTCGCTATCAAAACTTAATTCCGGTAACGGCGGATATTACCCCCCGCAAAGCACCGGGCGCGCCAGAAGACGGGCTAGATGGCTGGGCGTATATGATGCGTACCGCCGATAAATCCCTGGCGCTCCTGTACTTTGAAAATATGTCGGTAACGCCCAAGTTGCAAGGCTTTGAAGCCAGTACCCGTTATCAGCTTAGCTGGTACAACCCGCAAACTGGGCAATGGCATAAACCTGAAACAATTTCCAGCAATATCAAAGGCGAGATTTTTATTGAGGCCTTCCCCAGCGGCGGAAAACTCGCGGCGCGGGATTGGGCGGCAAAAATAATTCGTTAGGGTCCGCTAAACAAATTTGGGCTCTACCATTTTTGCAGACTAATAGCTGATTTTTAATGTAGCCGACGTGTTAGCAGTCGGCTACATTGTTTTCAGGCATGCTGACCACCCGGTAGATAACATACAATATAATTGCACCACTGATTAGGGTTGCTGCCAGTATTGAATAAGCTCCAATTGATAGTCCCATAGTTATGGCTGTTATTGCCCCGAGCGTATAGGCAATGCAGGCAACCACAAACTTGTGTGTCGGAGCCGCAAGCGATGCAAGCAAAACAACCAGCACTGCCGCCAGCGAAGAGAATATAAATAAGGCAATATTTTCCACCGCGCCCATATAGGCTGCTGTACACACTTCAGAAACCAGGTCCTGTTCTGGGCAAAACGTTTCAAAAATTATAATTGTACCTATACCCAAGAACATACATAAAAAATAGCCAAGCAATGATGCC
>DATBNH010000411.1:0-4821 GCA_036554405.1 Cellvibrionaceae bacterium
CGCTCCAATACAAAAAAGCTGCAGACCCCAAGCCTCCCACTGACTGCCATAAATATTTCCAACGTGCAGGCAAGCCCCTGGAGTTTTTTTGTACCACTTTGCGGTAGTCATCTATCCAGCCTACTGAGCCAAATATAAATGTGACCGCCAGCACCGTCCACACATAATGATTGCCCAGGTCTGCCCATAACAAAGTAGCAATAAACATGGCAGCCAGTATTAATGTACCGCCCATAGTCGGCGTACCCGACTTACTCAAGTGCGTCTGCGGACCATCACTGCGTATTGCTTGTCCTATCTGCAATTGATTGAGCTTGCGTATCATCCACGGTCCCAATAAAAGGGAAATGCCCAGCGCCGTCATAACGCTTAATATTGCACGCAAGGTTAGATACTGGAATACCGCAAAGGGACGGTAGTATTCTTGTAATTGTTCTGCCAGCCAAAACAGCATTACCGAGCCTCCACTTGTGTCAACGCACTGACCACCCGATCCATCCGGGCGCTACGCGAACCTTTAACCAACAGCGTATAATCACTGTCAGTGATGATATGTTTTACATGCTGAATTAACTGCTGCTGATTCTCGAAGTGACGGGTCGGTCCGGTAAAGCTTTCACTTACCGCCCGAGACATATCGCCTACGGTAAACACGGCATCAAGAGCCTTAGCCGAGGCATACAAACCAATTTGGGCATGCATGAACCAAGCCTCGTCACCGAGCTCGCCCATATCCCCCATCAGCAGAATTCGCGCTCCTTGGCAATCCGCCAGAACATCAATCGCCGCTTTAACTGACCCGGGATTGGCATTGTAGGCATCATCAATCACCAAACTGCCACAGGGGCCAAGGCAGTGATTCATTCTGCCGGCAACAGGCGCGAAGCTTTCAAGACCGTTAATAATATTTTGATGCGTGGCCCCTACGGCACGGGCACATGCAGCGGCAGCCAGAGCGTTAGCTAGCATATGCAGCCCAGCCACCGGCAGTGATACGGGTATTGCACCATCGGGTAGATGCAGCGTAAACGTCATCACTCCAGAGAGTGATTGAATATTTTCAGCCCAGCAGTCGGCGCTGGAGTCAGACAGTGAAAATGTAATCACGCGCCTATCATGAATCTGCCCCAGCCACTGGGAGGCGAAGTGTTCATCTTTATTCACCACACAGTAACCACCTTCGCTTACACCTTGATAAATTTCACCTTTGGCATCGGCAACGCCCTCCAGAGAACCAAACCCGGACAAGTGTGCAGGCATCACATTGTTAACCATCACTACATCTGGCTCGGCCAACTCACATAAGTAGGCAATTTCACCGATGGCACTAGCACCCATTTCAATAACAGCACATATTTCCGAGCCGTCCAGGCGCAACAGCGTTAACGGCACACCGATATGGTTATTAAAATTTCCAGTGGTGCATAAAACCGCACCCTTTTCACGGAGGATGCCCTCAACCATGCTACGCACTGTGGTTTTTCCACTGCTACCGGTTATAGCGATCAAGGGTTTTTTGAATTTTTTCCGATTTAATAAAGCCAGCTGGCCGAGCCCAAGCGTTGTGTCGTCCACTTGCAGCTGTGGCAATGTGCAAGTGGGGTCAATACGATCTACTAGCGCTGCAGCTGCCCCTTGGGCTTGAACGCTCTCGAGAAAAGTGTGGCCGTTAAACTTTGCACCCCGCAGGGCCACAAACAAATCGCCGGGTTGAATTTCTCGCGAATCAGTGCTGACGCGGCTGAAGTCAATGGACTCACCCAGCAATTTGGCATTGAGTGAGGTTTTCCATGCGGCTTGAAGTTCTGCCAGCGATAATGAACCGATCATGCATCACCTCTCTGCGCTACACTCTTTTGCATCCGCAGTCGCAACGCCTGCTCAGCTTCGAGAACATCGTTAAAGCTGACGGTTCGATCGGCAAAAACCTGTTGATACTCATGACCTTTACCAGCAATGAGCACAAGATCACCCGCATGCGCCTGTTGTACAGCCAGCTCGATGGCCTTAGCTCTGTCGGCAATGGTCAGACATCGCTCAGACTGACGCATACCCTGCAATATGTCGCTGGCAATAGTGGCGGGGTTTTCTCCTCGGGGGTTGTCATTTGTGACAATCACAAAATCTGCAGACTTTTCAGCCACCCGCCCCATCACTGGGCGCTTTTCACGATCACGCTCGCCACCACAACCGAACACACACCAGAGTTGACCACCCGTATGAAAGCGACTGGCGCGCAAGGCTTTTTCCAGAGCATCAGGGGTGTGGGCATAATCCACCAATACCTGAACATCTTGTTTATCATCAACGCAGACCTGCTGCATCCGACCGGGCGCCGCTTTTAATTGCCGCAATGCCAGCAATATATCGTCAAATGCAAAGCCCCGTAACAATGCCACGCTCACGGCCGCCAACAAATTTCCGGCGTTAAAATCGCCCAGTAAGGTCGCACTGAACTCTCCACTACCGACAGGTGTAATCAATGTTCCCGACATACCCTGAGAGGAAAACTCCAGATTTTCAAACCTCACATCGGCTTTTGTTGATTTCAATGAATATGTCATCAACCGCATAGGATCAGATACTTTTTTAATCAAGCTTCTAGCCCATTGGTCATCGCGATTAATAACCACCTCGGCAAGACCCTTGGCTTTTAATAATCGCGCCTTGGCTTTGCCATAAGCTTTCAGATCCCCGTGATAATCAAGGTGATCATGGGAAAGATTGGTAAATACGGCAGTATTGAATGCCACCCCCGCCACTCGATGCTGAGCGAGACTGTGAGATGACACCTCCATTGCTACTGCGCGAACATTGTCATTTTTCAGGTGCTGCAGTATTACTTGAGTTGCAATAGCATCCGGTGTAGTAAAACCCGTTTGCTGAAACGTTAAATGCGCACCGGCTCGACCAAAACCCAAGGTACCAATAACTGCCGCAGGCACATGTAATAATTCCAGCAATTGGGCTATCAGCAACGTAGTCGTGGTCTTACCATTGGTGCCCGTCACGCCGATCACATCTAATGCAGCTGAAGGATAATGTAGACTGCGCGAAGCCAGTTCACTTAACTGTGCCGCTAAATTTTTAACCGCAATAACAGGAACCTTGTCAGCAAAATCTGGCAATTGTTGTTCATCGCCTTCAACTATCACAGCTACCGCACCACCAGCTATGCTTTGCTCGATAAAGTCGCGCCCACTGACTCGAGCCCCATCCAAAGCAACAAATACATCTCCCGCTTGAATGGCGCGACTATCGGATACCAGCCTCTGCCACATCAAACCATCCAGTGGCGCAAGCGCTGTATTTTGCAGCAATGAAGACAATGTCATAGGAGTAGCAGCGGTCATCATGACAATGGCCCCCCGCTATCAACCACATTGTCGTGTTGCTTGCGCACAATAATTTTTCCGGACTTATTTTCAGGTGGCTCTTGCAATAAACGTAGTGCACCCCCGGTAATACTGGAAAATACAGGCGCGGCAACCTGACCGCCAAAATAGCGCATCTCCGATGGCTCATCGACCATTACTACGGTGACAATGCGGGGATTTTTTGCCGGGGCCATACCGGCAAAAGAGGCTATATAACGATTATCGATATAGCCTTCACTACCCACTTTATGTACAGTACCGGTTTTACCTGCTACCGAATAAGATTCCACCTGTGCATTAATAGCGGTGCCATCTTGACTGACAACTTTGCTCAGCATCGACATCACCGCGCGCGTGTGTTGAGCAGACACTACTTGCTCGCTTGTTATTTCACCCTCTGTGCGCAACAACGAAACCGGACGCTTTTGGCCACCACTGGCGAGGACTGCATAAGCCTGCGCCAGTTGCAACATAGTCAAATTAATACCGTACCCAAATGCGTATGTTGCCCGCTGAATAGGTTGCCAACGATTGTAATTGGGCAAAACTCCCAGCGCCTCGCCGGGAAAACCGGTTCCGGTGCTCTGCCCCAGGCCCATGCGATAATACATATTACGAATGACCTCGGGCTCGGTATTCAATGCCAATTTAGTCATACCCACTTGACTGGATTTTGCAATCACGCCAGATAAATTCAGCACACCATAATCGACGGGATCTTTGAGGGTTTTACCGCTGATATGGATCCAGCCCGGACTGGTATCAATAACCGAGTGAGGGTGGTAAATCCCCTCCTCTAGTGCGGCCAAAACAGCGAGAGGCTTAACTGTCGAACCCGGCTCAATAACATCAGTCAGGGCACGATTCCGTAAATTACCAGGGCTCATGCGCGAGCGATCATTGGGGTTGTAAGAGGGATGATTAGCCATAGCCAGCACTTCACCTGTGGCCACATCCAGCACCACCACTGAGCCGCCTTTGGCTCCAGATTCGAGTACCGCTTTTTTCAATTCGGTATGCGCCAGATGCTGCAGGCGCAAATCAATGCTCAACGCTACTGAGCGTCCACTTCTGGCTGAACGCACTAAGCCCAGATCGCGCACAGTACGTCCGCGCAAATCCTTGATCACCTGCCGCGCACCACTCTCACCGGCAAGCCAGGCATCGTAGGCCAGCTCTATCCCTTCCTGGCCGCGATCATCAATATCGGTAATGCCCACTAGTTGTGCGGCCACTTCGCCGGCGGGATAATAGCGTCGATACTCTCGCTGGCTATAAACACCCGGCACATCCATCGCTAACAACTGAGCGGCCTCATGGGGAGGAAGGTGGCGCACAAGATACATAAATTCGCGCTGATTGAATCGCGCCAGACGCGATTCCAACTCGGGCTTATCCCACCCGAGCTTTTGCGCCAATTCAGCCCAACGCTCGGGGGCATTGA
>DATBNH010000383.1:0-9943 GCA_036554405.1 Cellvibrionaceae bacterium
AACCGCACTGATCACCTCGTTTATGATTGACGAAGATGACATTTCGCTGGATGCGGATTTATACGCGGACCTGGACTTCGACAGCATTGATGCCATTGATTTGGCCGCCAAAATCCACAGCGTCACCGGCAAGCAGCTCAAGCCCGAGCAATTCAAAGGCGTGCGCACCATCTCCGATGCGGTGGATGTGGTTGACGAGCTGTTGCGACAGGACTGACGACGGTGCGTTGGCTGGCCGCACTGGCAGCAGTGTTGTTTCTGCTATACCCGTTTATGGTGTATTTAGGTTCCCGTTGGGTAGAGCCGCGCACCTTGGGGTTAATTATCGCCGGGGTATGGATGCTGCGCGCCATTGTGTTAGCCAAGTCCCGCGGCCAGCGCCTGCTGTTGATAGGCGCCTGTGTTTTGGTTGCACTGCTATTATGGCTGCTTAACAGCGAACTACTACTACTGCTGCTGCCCGCACTCATCAGCCTCGCCTTTGCCGCCGTGTTTGGCTATTCCCTTATTTATCCCCCCACGCTACCGGCGCGCATGGCCGCGCGCGATTTTGACGGTGAGTTACCGCCACCGGTGCTGTGGTACACCACAGTGGTCACCCGAGTCTGGGTCGGTTTTTTTCTGGCCAATGCTGCTGTTTCCGCCTATACCGCACTGTTTACCAGCCGCGAGCTGTGGACCCTGTATAACGGTTTTTTGGCTTATGTGGCCATTGCCGCGATGTTTGTGATTGAGTACAGCTACCGGCGCTGGATTTTTATGAGAAAGCATAATCTATGAGTGCGTCCATGCTTTCTCCCAATCTCAGGCAGCTGTGCCTGGTCGGTGGCGCGCAGGTTATTGCGACCGATGCCGCTGGCAGTATCAGTGCCGATGCTCTGGCGCAGCGCATCCAAAAGCTGGCAGCGGGGCTGGCAAGGCGCCCGGAATCCCGCTGGGGCATCTGGTTTGAACACAGCGTCGATTTTTTATGCGGCTTTATGGCGCTGGCCGTGGCCGGTAAGGCGCTGGTGATGCCGCACAATTTGCAGGCCGGCAGCGCTTTGCAAATGGCGCCTCACTTTGATGCCCTGTTAACCGATAACCCCGAGTACAGCCTGCCCCTGCCGCAATTGACAGAGGCTGAGCTGGCTCTGCCCGGCGCGGATTTTTTGCCGGATACGCACACATCTGTCAACTTGACGCTGTTTACCTCGGGCACCACCGGCAACCCAGAGCCCATTGTTAAAACTCTGGACTTACTGGAGGCAGAGCTGGCCATACTGGCGCGGGTCTTTGGCGATCGGGTGAGTAATTATCCGATACTGAGCACGGTTTCCCATCAACATATTTACGGTCTGCTGCACAAATTGCTGTGGCCGCTGTGGCGCGGCGCCCCGATTATTACCGATAGCTGCCAATACCCGGAAGAGCTGGCGGCGTTGGCCGCTCGCTTTGGCCCATTGGTGCTGGTCTCCAGCCCTACACATTTATCGCGCCTGCCGGAATCCCCGGCATTTTGTCAGCAGGCGCATCAGCTCGCCGCCATTTTTTCATCGGGCGGACTGTTGCAGGCCGCTGCTGCCACAGCGCTCAAGCAAGTGTGCGCCGCATCGGTGATCGAGGTGCTGGGCAGTACCGAAACCGGCGGCGTCGGCTGGCGCGATCAGGCCATAGATGCTCACTGGCAACCACTGCCCGAGGTCAATGTTAGTGTAGATGCCGATAGCGGTTGTCTGGCGGTGCTCAGCCCGCATCTGGGTAGTGATCGCGCTTTTGTGATGGGCGATAAGGTCAGCTTTACCGACGCTGGCCGCTTTGTGCTGGCGGGCAGAGCCGATACGGTAGTGAAAGTAGAGGGCAAGCGCTTGTCGCTGACAGAAATGCAGCAGCGCTTGGCTGAGCACCCGTGGGTGACAGACGCGCGCCTGGCGGTAGTGCAGGGCAAGCGCGATGAGGTGGGTGCGGTAGTGGTATTGACGGCGCCGGGGCGAGCGCAGCTCGGCGCGGGCAAACGCGCGCTAAATGAAGCCTTGCGCACGCATTTGTCGGCATTTTTTGAGCGCCCCTTGTTACCGCGTCGCTGGCGCTATGTGGATTTGTTTCCGCACAACGCTCAAGGCAAGGTGTTGGCGGCAGATATTACCGCGCTTTTGCGTTCGCCCGCAGTCGAGCTGCATGCCCCGACGACCGATGTCACCTTGCAATTGCCCGCTCAGATTGACGTGATTGAGCAGAGCGATAACGCAATTATTTTGCGTTTTGCTGTGGCGCCGACTATGCCCTGTTTTGCCGGCCACTTCGAGCAGCTGCCGGTGTTGGCCGGGGTGGTGCAAATCACTTGGGCTATGGCTCTGGCCGAGCGTTTTTTGCAGGTGCGCGGCGCTTTTGTCGGCATGCAGTCGGTGAAGTTTCAAAAGCTGGTGCGTCCGCCGGTAGAGTTGACACTATCGCTCAGCTATCAAGCGGAAAAAAATCAGCTTAAATTCACCTATGAGCACCCGCACTACGGGCGATGCACCGCCGGCATTATGCAGTTTGGTGCATCGCTATGAGCGCTGTATTCGCGCCCTGTGTGATTATTCCAGTGTACCGCCATGCGCATTTACTGGAGTCTTTGCTGGTGCAGTTACAGGCTTTGGGTGTTGATGCCATACTGGTTAATGACGGTGGCGATGAGCAGGCCAGCCTAACGCTGCGCGAGCTGGCAGAGCGCTTTGGCTATCTGCTCTGCGAGCAGTTTCCCAATGGCGGCAAGGGCAGCGCGGTGTTGCTGGGTATGCAACACGCCGCCGCCGCCGGTTACAGCCACGCTCTACAAATTGATGCCGATGGTCAGCACAATGCCGCCGATATTCCTCGCTTGCTGAGTCAGGCCGAAGTTGAGCCGACTGCGGTGATTGCCGGCGTGCCGGTATATGATGACTCGGTGCCGCGCCATCGCTTCTATAGCCGCTACCTCACTCATGTGTGTGTGTGGATCGAAACCCTGTCGCTGGAAATCAAAGACTCCATGTGCGGTTTTCGTGTTTACCCGCTAGCGCCTGTACTGGCGTTGGCGCGCAGCACTAGCATAGGCTCGCATATGGATTTTGATACCGAGATCATTGTGCGACTGTTTTGGCGTGGCCTGCGGGTGATATCGGTGCCCACTAAAGTGATTTATCCCGAAAACGGGGTGTCCAATTTCCGTCTGTGGCGCGATAATCTGGCCATTAGCTGGATGCATTTACGTTTGTTGCTGGGTATGCTGCTGCGCTCGCCACGATTGTTGTATCACCGCTGGCAAAGGCGCGGGCAGGTGTTAACGGTGACAACCCATGAATAAACCCGGCAGCAACTGGACCGTGATGCAAGAGCGCGGTCACTACTGGCCGATGAAGCTGGTGTATTGGCTGTACCGCTTGGGTGGGCGCTGGTTGTTGTACCCGATAGTGATTCTTACGGTACTGTATTTTTTTGCCACTCGCCGCACCACCCGCCGGGCTTCGGCTCTGTATCTGGCGCGCGTTATGGGCCACAAGCCGAGCCGGTGGCAAGTCTGGCGTCACCACTTGGCCTTTGGGCTGGCGTTGCTGGATCGGATAGCGGCGTGGATGGACCGTATCAAGCGCACCGACGTATATTTTCCGGGGCATCAGTTGATGCTGGAGTTACAGGAACAAAAACGCGGTGCGATTTTGCTCGGAGCACATTTTGGCAATCTGGAAATGTGTCGGGCCGTGGTGGAAAATGATGCCTCGCTCAAACTCAATGTGATTTTGCATACCGCCAACACGCAAAATTTTGACCGATTGCTGCGCAGTGTTAACGAGCGCACCGATGTGCGACTGATTCAAGTGACCGACGTCAGTCCGGCCACCGCCATGTTGCTTAAAGAGAAGCTCGATCAGGGCGAGTTCGTAATACTTTTGGCCGATCGCTTGCCACCAGTGCCCGGTGCGCGCAGTATGACGGCGCCGTTGCTGGGCGATAACGCCGAGTTTCCCGCCGGCCCCTTTTGGCTGGCGTTAATGCTTGGGGCTCCGGTGTACTTTATGGCGGGCTTTACCACCGATGATGGCTATCAGGCGGTGATGGAATTGCTACACGAGGGCGGTCGGGTGCCTCGGCGCGAACGCGATGCGGCCAGTAAAGCCCTGCTCGACAATTATATTGCAAGGCTCGAGTACCACTGCCGTCGGCATCCGTATCAGTGGTTTAATTTTTTTGATTTTTGGGGCGACGACAGTGCGCCGGATAACAAAAGCAGCGAGGAGTGACGCAAGGCATGAGTTCACCAGTGTCAGACAAGCAACCGGTATTTGGCAGCGACCCGGTCACCATTGAAGATATTGTCGCCATTGCCAAAGGCGCCGGTGCTCGCCTTACCGAAGACGCCAAAGCGCGTGCCCGGATTGAGGCCAGCGCACGTTTTGTCAGCGATTTGTGGCGCGAGGAAGGCGTGATTTACGGCGTCACCACCGGTTACGGCGACTCTTGCACGGTCACCATTCCGCCGCATCTGGTGGAAGAGCTGCCGTTGCACCTGACCCGTTTTCACGGCTGTGGCTTAGGCAAACAGTTTGATCACGCCCACGGCCGCGCTATTCTGGCCAGCCGCCTGGCTTCGCTGTCGCGCGGCTATTCCGGCGTGCGCACCGAGCTGTTAGAGCGTCTGGTCGATTATATTAACCGCGATATCGTACCGGTGATTCCCGAGGAGGGATCGGTGGGTGCCAGTGGCGATTTAACCCCGCTGTCCTACGTGGCCGCCTCCCTGGTGGGCGAGCGCGAGGTTTATTACAAGGGCGACATCAAACCCGTAGCCGAGGTACTGGGCCGGGAGCAATTGCAGCCCCTGCACCTGATGCCCAAAGAGGGGTTAGCGATTATGAACGGCACCGCGGTGATGACAGCTGTTGCCTGTCTGGCCTTTGATCGCGCCGCCTATTTGGCTAAACTCGCCACGCGTTTGACCGCTATGGTGAGCGTGGCGCTCAAGGGCAATAGCAACCACTTTGATGAAAAACTGTTTTCGGTAAAACCGCATCCGGGGCAGGGGCAGATCGCCGCCTGGATTCGCTCTGATTTGCGCACCCACGAGGTGGCGCGCAATTCCGACCGCCTGCAAGATCGCTACTCGGTGCGCTGCGCGCCGCATATTATCGGCGTGCTGCAAGATTCCCTGGGATGGATGCGCCAGTTTATCGAGACGGAACTGAACAGCGCCAACGACAATCCCATTATCGACGGCGAAGAAGAACATGTACTGCACGGCGGACATTTTTACGGGGGCCATATCGCCTTTGCTATGGATGCTTTAAAAGTGGCAGTGGCTAATATTGCCGATTTAATCGACCGGCAGATGGCACTGCTGGTGGATGTGAAATTCAACAACGGTTTGCCGTCTAATTTATCCGGCGCCACGCCGGATCGCGCCATGATCAACCACGGCTTTAAAGCGGTGCAAATTGGCATGTCGGCGTGGACTGCCGAAGCACTGAAACACACCATGCCCGCCAGCGTGTTTTCGCGCTCCACCGAATGCCACAATCAAGACAAAGTGAGTATGGGCACCATTGCCGCGCGCGATTGCGAGCGGGTGCTGGAGTTGACCGAACAGGTGGCCGCCGCCGGATTGTTAGCGGCAACTCAGGCGCTGTATTTGCGCAAGTGCGATACCGGTTTCGATGCCAGCGCTATTACGCCCACCCTCGACAGTTTTTACGGCGAGGTGCGCGAGTTTTTTGATATTGTCGATGAAGATCGCCCGTTGGAATTTTTGCTCAGGCAAACCTGCCAGCATATTCGCACTCAGCGCTGGAGCCTGTACCATGACTAATGCCCAGGTGGCCGTGGATATTATCGTGCCTTTTTACGATGTGGACAGCATGGATATTGTCTGGCACGGCCATTACATCAAATATTTTGAAGACGCCCGCTGCCGGTTGCTGGACGCCGCCGGTTACAATTATTTGGCCATGCGCGATTCCGGTTACGGTTTTCCGGTGGTGGATATCCGCGTTAAATACGTGCGCCCGGCCAGTTTTAATCGCCGCATCCGCGTGGTGGCCACGCTCGAAGAGTACGAGGTGCGTTTAAAAATTGGCTACCGCATTACCGATATTGAAAGCGGCGAGGTACTGACCAAAGGCCACAGCATTCAGGTGGCGGTGGATATGGCCAAGGGCGAGATGTGCTTTGCCCTGCCCGACATTGCCCGGGAAAAACTTGCCAAACTTGTGCGGCAGTCTTGAAAGTATAGCTTCCCTCCCAGTCATTCCCGCGAAGGCGGGAATTGCGGGAGAATTGAAAGAATAGCTCACCTCCCGCTTGCGGGAGGGGCTGGGGGAGGGAGCCGACAACCTAGCTGCACTGAGGAGTTTTTATGAATTGGCGCGCAACTGTGTTGGTTACAGGTTTATTGCTGGTATCGCTCGGGGTAAGCGCCGAATCGGTATTTGACGCGCCGGTGCACAACCAGCCTCAACGCATTGCTAAACTGCAGGCGCTGGCCGATAAACTCGGCGACCAGCGGCCTATTAACGGCCAATTTGAGCAGCACAAACAGCTGGCAATTCTCTCCCGGCCACTGATTTCCGGGGGTGAGTTTCAACTGGACGCCAGTGGCGATTTTCGCTGGCAGGTATTAAACCCCTACAAAATTACCTACCACCAGCAAGACGGCCTACTCAAGCGTGAGCTGGACGGTGTAAGCGAGCAAGTAAACCCCGCCGATGAGCCGGCGCTCTACGGTTTTTTTCAGTTTTTCAGCGGTATTTTTGATTTGGATTATCCATCGTTGGCGGCCATGTTCACGGTATATTTCACCGAGGCCGACGACGGCTCATGGCAACTGGGGCTGGTGCCGGAAAATGCCCGGCTGCGGCGCGCCATCGACCGTTTGATTATCCAGGGTGAGCCGGGAATGATTAGCCAGGTCAATTTATTTGAGCCTGGTGACGACAGTACCCGTATTGTTTTTTCCTACCCGCCTGAGCCCAGCGCGCCATGATTGTAGTGCAGTGGCTGTGCCGGGCGCTGTTGTTGTTGCTGGTAATATTCATTGCCATCACCTTGCCCCGGCTCAGTTTTGATAACAATATTCTCGCGCTGTTTCCCGAGGCCCGGGATTTCGCCGGGCAAAGCCAGGCCGATGCCCTGCGCAGCCGCCAACTGGAGCGCCGCGTGTTGCTGTTAATTGGCGCCGACGATCCCGATGCGGCGCGCAATCTGGTGACCGAGACCGCCAGCCGATTACAGCAAAGTGACTTTTTCAATGAAGTCAGTACTCAGGCCGAAAATACTCTGGATGCCGATCTTTCTGCGTTTTATCGCGCACGTGCGCCATTGCTGCTTACCGACAGTTGGCGCCAGCGCCTGGCGCAGGACGAGGCCAATGCCGTGGCTGATGCCGCACTGCGGCGGCTGTTAACCGAACCCGGCGGCGGCCTTGCCGAAAGGCTGCAATACGACCCTCTGGGTAATGTACAAGCCTTTCGCCAGCAGAGCGCAACCCGCATTGATGTGCGGCTTGATACGGCGGGTTTTGCCTATGTGCAGGATCAGGGGCGCGACTATTATCTGTTAAGTGCCACTCTGGCCGATTCCCCCTACCGGCTGGATATCCAAAGTGGCGCCGGTGCGCTTATCGATCATATCAATGCCCAGGTGAGAGCGCTGCCCGGTGGCGAGCTGCTGCATACCGGCGTGCTTTTTTTCACTCGCGCCGGCACCGAGCAGGCGCGCGGTGAAATCTCCACCGTGGGTGTGGGTTCGCTGATGGGTATTGTGCTGCTACTACTGCTGGTGTTCCGCTCGCCGCTGTTATTACTGCTGGCGTTTTTGCCCATTGCTGTGGGGGTGCTCACGGGTTTGTGCGTGACCTGGTGGCTGTTCGGCTCGGTACATGTAATGGCGCTGATGTTTGGCGCGGCGCTGGTGGGGGTGGCCATAGACTACAGCCTGCATTTTTTTACCAAGCGGTTGCTCGCCGGGCGCCATTGGTGTGCGCGCACCGGTATTCGCCGTTTGCTGCCCCCGCTGTTAATGGGCTTGATTACCAGTAGCGCCGCCTATCTTAGCTTTACTTCTGCTGGCTTTCCGGGTTTTAGCCAAATTGCTGTGTTCTCTGCCAGCGGTTTGATTGCCGCGTTTATGGTGGTGGTAGGCACCTATCCATTGTTGCTGGCAGGTCCCGGGCGTCGCGGCTTGTCGGCTCGGTTTGATTATTTCTTGCAGCAGGGCGTGCGCTGGCATCAGCGCCGGGTGCGTATGTTATTGCATCCGATGGCCCTGGTAGTGTTGGCCCTGATTCTGATAGCGGCGTTATTTAACTGGCGCAGCAACGACGATATCCGCCAAATGCAACTGCCCGACCCGGCGCTGGCGGCTATGGAAAAACGTGTAGCCGCCAGCCTTGGCGCGACTATGGCGCTGCCGTATATATTGGTATCGGCGCCCGATGCCGAGTTGTTGCTGCAGCGCCTGGAGCAATTGCATCCGGGCCTTGATGCCGCTGTTGCCGAGGGCCATCTGGCCGCCTACCAATCACTTGCCCAGTGGCTGCCCTCGGTTAAGCGCCAACGCAATAACGCTGAGCTCTGGCAGCGCCAGTTGCTGAATAGTGGTGTGCTGCTGCAACTGGTAGAGCAGTTGGGCATGGCGCCGGAGTCTGCAGCGCATTTATTCGAGCCCAATGTCGATGCCCCGCTGCGCCCGAACGAGCTGTGGCCATTGATTGAACAGCGCCCCGATGCCCCCGGCTATTTTGTCGAACAAGATAGCCACTACGCTTTAGTGGGTCTTTCGGGGCTCGCTGCATCCGAGGCAGTGGCAGCGCTGGCCGACAGCGAGGAATTTGCCGTGTGGGTAGACCCGGTGGCACGCACCAGTGCCTTGTTAGGCGATTACCGCCGAACGGCGGTGTGGTTATTGGTGTTGGCCTACGCCGCCGCGCTGGTTTTGCTGAATATTCGCTACCGCCCCCTCGGTGCCTTGGCGGTGGTAGCGCCGCCACTGTTGGCTAGTGCCTTGGCACTTGCGGTGTTGGTCATCTGCGGGCAGGCTTTGAGCGTATTTCATATGATGGCGCTGCTGCTGGTGCTGGGTATTGGGGTAGACTACACCCTGTTTTTGCGTGAGAGCCCTCGGGGCGCCACCGATACCGCGCTGGCAATTGGTTTATCAACCCTGACCACCGTGCTATCGTTCGGGCTTTTGTCGCTGAGCGCGACCCTGGCCATCCACAATTTTGGTATAACCGTATTGCTGGGTATTATCCTGGCATTTTTGCTGGCGCCCTTGGCGCTGATGGGCAATAAAGAGACAGCGAGGCAGTGATGAAGCAGGTACCCGAGCGAGCAGAAGTGGTAATTATTGGAGCAGGTCCCTCCGGCGCGATTGCCGCCGCCTTGCTGCAAAAACAGGGCCGCCATGTGGTGGTGCTGGAGCGCGAGACCTTTCCACGCTTTTCCATCGGCGAGAGCCTTCTGCCCCAGTGTATGGTGTATATCGAAGAGGCCGGTATGCTTGAGGCGGTTAATGCCGCCGGCTTCCAGTTTAAAAACGGCGCGGCTTTTGGCTGGGGCGAAAAATACGCCTACTACGACTTTCAGGAAAAATTTACCGATGGTCCCGGCACCACTTTTCAGGTAGAGCGCGCCGTATTCGACAAGGTGTTGGCCGATGAAGCCGAGCGCCAGGGCGTGCCAATTCACTACTCACATACCATTACCGATTGCGATTTGGAAGGCGAGGGCGTGCGTCTTGCCTATACCGATGGTAACGGCAAAGCCGGCAGCATTGATTGCGATTTCGTTCTGGATGCCAGTGGTTTTGGCCGGGTATTGTCGCGGTTATTGGACTTGGAAGCGCCGTCGGATTTCCCCGTGCGTCAGGCGGCTATTACCCACGTTAATGACAACCTTGACCCGAAAGAATTTGACCGCAATAAAATTCTGGTGACAGTGCACCCCACCGA
>DATBNH010000486.1:0-8270 GCA_036554405.1 Cellvibrionaceae bacterium
TGCTCGCCGGCTGTCAGTGAGGCGTTGCCAACATATCCGCAGCCAAACTCACCTGTGTAACTACCGAAATTCAGCTGGATTAACGGCTGAACATCCGCACCCGAGTCTATAAATGCCTGATCCACGGTAAAGGTCATGTCAAAGCTGCGACCCACCAGATCAACCGGGCCTTCCAGCAGATACACCAGTTTTTGATCACCCGCATTAGGCTCGAAGTAAACACCCGTTTCGTCGCGCTCCAGGGTAACATCGGCGGAGGCATCCATTACGGTCCAGGCCGGATCATCAATGCTGACGATTAGCGGCCCTGTGCCAGAAGCTGGCGTCATGGTGACATTGTCAAACCACAAAGGTCCGGCAACCTCAGGCGCCTTGCCGTTGGCCACAAAGCGCACACCGATTTCATTGATGTTACGCAGAGTGAAGCCCTCGTCATGCCACAAGAAGGTGCCGTAATCGATGGCTTCAACATCACCCACCATAACGGTTTCGCCCGTGCCGGCTTCCAGCTCCCACATCTCAATGCGGTTCCAGCCAGCTCTTGGCAGATAGCCAAGGCTTACACCTTTACGGCCTTGCGCGTTACCCAATAACAGATGCAGACTCATGTTACCGTCATTGACATATTCGTCGGTGACGAATACCCAAACGCTGGCGGCAGAGCCTTCCATATCGCTGACTTCGTTCACTGCACCGAAAACATCAAGCATATCGCTGTCGCTGGCCCACACAGGCTCTGCAGCCAAAACTTCTTCACTGGCATTCCAGCTCAGGGCAGCGGTGGCATTACACGTGTCTACGCAACGGCTGGCCCAGCCATCAGTATCGGCTTCTTCACTAAAGGGTATGAAGGTGAAAATGCGCGGCTCGCCGGGCTCAAAATCGCCGCCACCGCCACCGCCATTGCCATCGCCACCATTGTTATCGGGCGGTGGTGGCGCCTGACTAGGCCCCAAGTCAATATCTCCGCCACAGGCAGAGAGCGCGCAGATTGTGCAGAACGCGATCAGCATTTTTTGTAACATATCGGAACCCTCTATTATTCTAGGCTTTGGTTTAATTATTCTAGGCTTTGGTTTAATTATTCTAGTCTTTGGTTTGATGATTAGAGTCTTTAATTAAATAATTCTAGTCTTCAAGCGTCATTTGGTCTGACTTAGCTGGCTTTTCACCATTATTATTTGCTGGTAACCCTGAGAGTCCGCCGATTATGGCCCATGAAGCACTCAAGTTGACTGCATTACGGATAACATACCACACAAATGTTCTAACTGACCATAAGCTGAATAAACTTTCTTTGTAAAATTACCTGAGCGGCACGCTGTTGCCAGCGTGCCGTCTGCGGCCCTTATTGGGCAATCACCCATAGAGAGTTAACGAATATAGCGATTGACGATATTTTCATACAACTCTTGCTGACCACTGGTTTGGGCCGGCTCGCCGCCCGCGTTGCCAATGGCTGCCAGCGCTTCAAGGCTGAGCTCGCCGGCTTCAAACTTGGCACCATCGCCGCCATCAAACGTAGCGTAACGCTGCTTGCGCATGTCTTCGAGCTTGGAGTTTTGCAGCAAATCGTCGGCTATAATCAGGGCGCGTGCAAAAATGTCCATACCGCCAATATGACCGTGGAAGGTATCAACCAGGTCGGTAGAGTTGCGACGGCGCTTGGCATCGAAGTTCACACCACCGCCGGCCCAACCACCAGAACGTAGCATTACCAGCATCATTTCAACGGTTTCGTTGATGTTGTTGGGGAACTGGTCGGTATCCCAGGCGTTTTGGTAGTCACCGCGGTTAGCATCGATAGAGCCCAGCATGCCAGCATTGGCCGCCACCTGCATTTCGTGCTCCATGGTGTGGTTAGCCAGGGTGGCATGGTTGGTTTCGATATTGAGTTTAAAGTCTTTATCGAGACCGTGGTGACGCAAGAAGCCGATCACGGTTTCGCTGTCGAAGTCATATTGGTGCTTTGACGGCTCCATGGGCTTGGGCTCGATCAGGAAGTTACCCTTAAAGCCGTTAGCGCGTCCGTAATCGCGGGCCATGGTTAAAAAGCGCGCCAGATGCGCTTGTTCGCGGCCAATGTCGGTATTGAGCAGGCTCATATAACCTTCTCGGCCACCCCAAAACACATAGTTTTCGCCATCAAGCGCTATGGTCGCATCAATAGCGTCTTTTAGCTGAGCGCCGGCAAAAGCCACCACATTAAAATCCGGGTTGGTAGAGGCGCCATTCATGTAGCGCGGGTTGCTAAACAGGTTAGAGGTACCCCAAAGCAGTTTCATACCGGAGGCGGCCTGCTTCTCTTTGGCCCACTCTACCCATTGAGACAAACGAGCACTGGTCTCGGCGCGGCTGTCGCCCTCTTCGATTACGTCAACATCATGGAAGCAGTAAAACGGGGTACCTACTTTAGTGAAAAATTCAAATGCCGCGTCGAGCTTCATGCGTGCACGGGTATCGGCGTCTTTGCCTTCGCTCCAGGGGAAGTGCAGCGGGCCAGGGCCGAAGGGATCGTGACCGGCACCGCAGAAGGTGTGCCAGTAACAGGTGGCAAAACGCATGTGCTCTTTCATGGTTTTACCGGCCACTACACGGTTTTCGTCATACCATTTAAACGCCAGCGGATTGTCTGACTCCGGGCCTTCATAGGCGATCTTGCCTACACCCTTAAAATATTCTTTATCGCCAATGAGTACACTCATATCTATCACCTTTTATTTACAGCAGATCTGCTCTGCCCTTGCAGTTAAATTTCAGTTATTAATCGTACGCCAAAATTGGCGCGGTAACGCTGGCCGGGTTCAAGTACTACCAACCCGTCCTCAGTATTCAATGCATCTATGCCACAACTCATAGGCTCAACCGCCAGAGATTGTCGATCCGGCGGAATATATAGCTGCACAAAATTCAAGCCCGATGGCCCCGCCTGTTGCCAGAACGCCAAGCCAAAGCCCGCCGCATCCGACCACAATCTCACCTGTTGCTCCTCGGCAGAGCGGCCATCCAGCACAAAACAGTTGTCCAGCGGGGTCGCCTCCAGTAACGCTGGCTGGGCAAAGCGATCATCAACCGGCAACTCCCCGGTGGGCAACATACGCTGGTCGATCTCTACCCGCCGAACCGCGGGCAGGTGTAGCGAGCATTGGTCTATCGCCACCCCCAGAGTGTAGTACGGGTGCCAGCCCAAGCCCACCGGTATGGCTACAGAATCGGTATTTTCTACAGCCATCAAGACATCCAGCGATCCTGCCGCATGCACCGTATAGGTGATATAAATATCGGCCTTAAACGGGTAGCCCGGTTCATTACCATCATAGCGCCAGAGCAAAGTGGCGCGGTGATAGTCATCAGTGACGTGCACGTCCGTTACCTCGGCGGGTAGACGCCACAAAAAATAATGCAGCGCCGTTTGGGTTGCCGTCTCGTTTACCGCAAACTGGTAATCCTTGCCCGCAAAACGGTAGCGACCATCGCGCAGGCGATTGGGCGACGGAAATAACACGGCGCTGCGATACCCGGGGTTATCCGGCAGCTGCGCCAAGATCGCGCCATCGATAACATTACGCGGGCCCGAGGGCGTAGGCAGAATCAACTCGGTCACCAGCGCGCCTTGCTCCGGCACTAGCGACAGTGATGCCTGCCCTGCACGTAACTGTAATAACGTAGAGCCCATTAATGCCTCAATCCAGTGCGGGCAACGACTGCTGCCAGCTTTGGTAAGCATCCTGATACTGATTGGCAAGGCCCGGCTCGGGCTCAACCACACCCAGACGCTCCAGCCCGGCAAAGGCCTCGGTGGCGGAGGCGTAATAGCCACTGCCAAGCGCAGCACCACGAGCGGCACCGGCCGCGCCATCGGTATCGTAAAACTCCACGGCCGCCTGGGTGGTATTGGCAAAGGTTTGGGTAAAAACATCGCTTAGGAACATATTGCCTTTGGCCACCTTGACCACTTTGCAGCTGCCGCCTAGATCTTTCAGCACATCAAAGCCCTGATTCAGCGCAAACACTATACCCTCTTGTGCCGCGCGTACCATATGACCCAAACCGTGGCGGTTAAAATCGATATGACGGATATGGCCGCCTAAATTACGATTTTGGTAAATACGCTCAGCGCCATTGCCAAATGGATGGAAAATAAGCCCATCACTGCCTACCGGCACCTTTGCCGCTAGCTCATTGAGCGCCGGATAACTTACTTCTCCGCCTGTGGCCAACAGCTGGCGCAGCCAGCTGTAGAGTCTGCCGGTGCCGTTGACACACACCAGAACGCCATTGCGCGGGGCAGCTACAGTATCGGTCACATGTACAAACGTATTGACCCGCGATTGTTTATCGGCGGCAGGCTTGTCGGTAACCCCATAAATCACCCCGGAAGTACCTGCAGTAGCAGCCACTTCGCCCGGCTCCAGCACGTTCAGGCTGAAGGCGTTGTTGGGCTGATCACCAGCGCGGTAGCTGATTTTAACGCCAGATTTCAAACCCAGCTCGCGCGCCATGGCATCGCTGACCTCGCCCTGCAAGCCAATATTGGGCACAAGGCTCGGCAGCAGAGCGGCATCCATTCCCCAGTGAGCCATTAGCTCGGCGGCAGGAGTGCGGGTTTGATAGTCCCAAAAAGTGCCCTCGGACAGACCCGAGGCGGTGCTGGTAATCTCACCTGAAAGCTTCATGGCGATAAAATCGCCGGGGAGCATGGCTTTGTGTACCTTGGCAAAGAGCTCCGGCTCGTTCTCCTGCACCCAGCGCAGTTTGGCAGCGGTAAAGTTGCCGGGCGAATTTAGCAAATGCTCAAAACAATAATCCTCACCCAGCGCATTCAGAGCTGCCTCGCCGTAGGGCACTGCGCGGCTGTCGCACCAGATAATAGACGGGCGAAGCACCTGCTGCTCGCTGTCTACCAGTACCAAACCGTGCATCTGGTAGGATATGCCAATCGCATCTATTTGCTTGAGATCCACACCTTCGCGGTCCCCCAGTTTGGCCAGGCCCTGCTTAATGCAGTCCCACCAGACATCCGGATGCTGCTCGGCAAAGCCGGGGGAGCTGCTGATAATGTCCAGTTCGGTTTCGGGATAGGCCAGCGCCGCCAGGGTGCGGCCGGTGGTACCGTCGATAACAGCCAGTTTGGTAGATGAACTACCGATATCCAGACCCAGAAACAACATAATTCGCTCTCACAATCGTTATACACCCAAGCCAATCGTCAAAAATGGGCAGTGGGCAATGGAATATTTGCCAGTATAACCTTATTGTCCATTTGACAACAAGATGGGCGCTTGAAATTTTACCGACTTTAAGACACATTAGCGAGCTAGCGCGTCACGGTGCGCTTTACGGCCTATGAATTTATTTTCGCATATGAAATCATGGCCGCCCATAAACAGCAAATTGTATTACTAATTTTAACCTTGCAGACTGGACGCCAATGTGACGCAAAATACTACTCTTTCCTACCACAGCCATGTTGAACCTTCGCAAACACCTGACAATGTGATCAAATCGCTATCCATTGACAACGTGATTTTTGGTCTGGATCACGGCAACCTGAAAATATTACTGGTCAAGCACAGCGAGGGTTTCAGTAAAGGCCAGTGGGGGTTGCCTGGCGGCTGGATTCGTCTCGATGAAAACCTGCGCGATGCAGCCACGCGACTACTGCAAGAGCTGACCGGCGTACACGATTTGTATCTGGAGCAACTCAAGACTTTTGGCCGGGTGGACCGCTTTCCCAACGAGCGGGTGGTGACTATCGCCTATTATGCACTGGTCAGCGCGGAAGATTATAAAGTAGTAGCTGGGACCAGTGCCGCCGATGCCTGCTGGTTTAGTGTTAACGACTTACCTGAGCTGATTTTTGACCATCCGGAAATCTTGCAATTTGGCATCCAGTTTTTGCAGCAACAGGTGCGCCGCCGCCCTATTGGTTTTAATCTGCTACCGGAAAAATTCACTCTATTGCAACTGCAAGAGCTGTATGAGGCCATTCTGGGCACCAAGCTCGACAAGCCCAACTTTCGTCGTAAAATTATGAAGATGAACCTGTTAAGCGCCTGCGATGAAAAGCAAACCGGCGTCGCCCACCGCGCTGCGCAGCTCTATCGCTTTGATGAGCAAGCCTATCACCGGCTTACAGAAAAGGGGTTTTCTTTCGAGATCTAAGCGAGAACGCCAACAACAAAAAGCCTCCTAACGGAGGCTTTCTTGTGGACGCGCAGGATATACCTGAACCTACTCGATGGTGAACTCACCGCAGAAACTGAAATCTACGATACAGCTCTTATTGACACCCAAAATATCACCCACGTGGCAATAACCTGGACCGGGGACCTTTTCTAACGGCTGCGTATCAGCCTTTCCCAAAGGCAGCGGATTTATGATCACAAAGCACTCCTCTGGAGGTTGGATATCGATAATCCGCAGACGTACACCCGAGCTATTAGCCACTTCAAAAACTGAATTACCTTCAATGCCTGGACTGAAACCAAGAGACAGCGATTGCCCTTTGGGGTTGGTAAACTGCACCAGTAGCTGCGCCTGCAACGCAGGGCTAGCCGCCAGCCAGACACCACTGGAAACCAACAGCAGTGGCAGCATTATCGAGTGCAGGCTGCGCAAACCGGCGCGGCGCATGCCCCACCAAGCCAGTGCCGCTAACGCCACAGCCAGTGCGATTAACATTAATGGGCTGTTCACCGGTAGCGTGCTCAATGGGCCACTGACAATAACCGCATGGGCCTGAGTGGAAACAAACAGTAAAGACAACAGAGCTAGAAGCCCCGATAAAGAGCGATATTTCATAAACCCCCCAAGGGTGAAAAATTATTGCGAGTGAACACGTCTATTCACGTATTACGTGAACCCTATCACGCGGCGTGTGTGAACAATTTTTCATACCGGCGGGGTTTATGCAAGAGAAAATCTAAAAAAGATGAGAAACAGAAGAAAATAGAATAAAAATGGACGGATCTAATAGCGAATCGTGGAGGTAAAATTATTCAAGGCCGTAAAAAACCCAGCAGCATTCTGTGCCGGCAGGCGCGTAAAGGGAACCTGGCGGTGGTTTCCGGCCCTCTCGATCCCCCGTTAGGTGAGCGAATCATTCATGACTATACCGCCACCTGATCAACCAGTCATGGCAATGCTTCTGGGCAAAGCAGTAGCACAGTGAGTCCTTGCAGAGACAACTCTTGCTAACAGCGGCCATTAGCGCGGCCTGGTTACTAAATGGCACTTACGCCTATCCTTTATCGGCCGGCCCAAGTGCTCTCCGGACTGCTTCCGAACAATACATCTACAGAGCCGAAGCCCGTGCTCTGAGGCTTCTGATTGCACCCCGACTTGTCACCAATATTAATCTTATGTAACTGGCGGGTGACCTTGGCGCCAAGGACCACCGGAAAACTCTCAGTCCACGGCATCCATTTTTATGCAACAACAAGTGCGCATGCGCCCGATTGGTTGAATGTGGAAGCAACAGAATTCACCCTGCTGTGACTGCAGAAGCGCTAAGTGGCTACCTTGGCCATCAAGCATTACAAACCCCAATTTTGCCGTAAGATTATGATAATGAACCTGCTCAGCACCTACAACGAAAAGCAGACAGTGTTGCCCACCGCGCCGCGCCGCTCTATCGTTTTGACGAGCAAGCCTACCAACGCCTCACCGAAAAAGGCTTTTCCTGCGAGATCTGAGTTAATCACTTATCGACAAAGCCACACAGTAAAAAGCCTCCGCAAGGAGGCTTTTCCTATGCGATGCGCAGAAGAATGCTATTGACCGATGATAGAGATAGCACAGCCTGTAAAATCAATCACACAGCTCTGATTATTACCCAAGACATAGCCCACCTCACAGTATTCCAAACAAGCAGAACACTTGAGGGAACCCGGATCCATCGCTTTTTCCGCAGGTGCTGCACCTGGCTTCAGATTTTCTGGCCCGTCAATTATCAGGCACTCCTCAGGAGGAATAATATCGGTAATACGCAAACGCACACCGGAGCTGTTAGTCACCTCAAAAAATGTGTCACCCTCACCCGGGTTGTAGGGGAGGTTCAAACTTTGCCCCTGAGGATTAGTAAATTGTACCAGTATCTGCGCCCGCAATTCGGGGCTGGACGCCAGCCACACACCGCTGGATACCAGCAATAAGGGCACCATAATTGAGTGCACACTGCGCACACCGGCGCGACGCATTCCCCACCAGGCCAGTGCCGCCAGCGCCAAGGCCAAGGCCAGCAGCATCATTGGGCTATTTACCGGTAG
>DATBNH010000507.1:0-2417 GCA_036554405.1 Cellvibrionaceae bacterium
TGACGGCTACCCTTTAAATCCTCAGTGATTTCTTTTTGTAGTGAATCTGGCAAATATTTGCTTTGTAGCATTCCGCCCCTGCTGCTGGGCAGTCTTAGTTGTCTGTGCTTCCAAGATTTTGCTGATATTGGGCCCCTTAGATACCTTGCATTTCTGCTCCATAGCATGCTGATTTGCAACAGGACTCAGCGGCGAATGACAATTGTCAGAGCCTGCGCATAAGCCAATACTGGCCTATATTTGGTTTGAGGGCAATACATGGCCGAGAAATGACTGGGCCGCATGCGCGGGGTTATTCGGGCCAAGCACTACAGCTACCGTACTGAACAAGCGTATGTGCGATGGGCCGAGCGGTTCATCCTGTTTCAGGGCAAGCGACATCCACGTGAGATGGGCAAACATGAAATGGAAGCTTTCTTGGCCGATCTCGATGTCCGAAGGCAAGTGGCTGCGGCCACGCTGAATTATGCGCTTAACGGGATTCTTTATCTTGTATTGGGATGAACTTAAGTTCGAGCTTCCGTGGCTTGATGACGTGGTGCGGTCAAAGCGACCGGTACGCTTGCCGGCGGTGCTAATTCGCCCGGTGGTTCGCAGTATCCTGGCTCTGCCCTCACCGCCGTATGATGTGACTGTGAGCCTCCTGTATGGCTCAGGGTTGCGAATCTCCGAAGCGCTGCGTCTTCGCATCAAGGATGTTGATCTGGATCGACGCTGGTTGACGGTGCGCGACGGCAAAGGCGCCAAGGACCGGACGAGTGTATTAACCTGTATTGGTTCCTCGAAGTGTGTCGCTCTCGAAAATCACTCTTGTTGGGGGTACCATTATGCTTAAAAGGCCGGTTTGGTTTTTAAAAAAGGGGGTTATATGAACCTATTCCAATATCTCACCCACATGCGCGAGGATGTCCCGTCCTGGCTGAGCGATTTTAAGCCAGGGGATGCGTTCCCGCGCCAACAGTTTTTCTCATCTCGCATCATTTATTACCCGGGCTCGGGCATTGATGGCCATGCGGTTAAGGTCTTTGGCTCAACACATGCAGCGCACTGTTTTGTTTATGCCGATTATGGCATCACCCAAACCCTATTAGAAGAAACACTTGAAAACCCTAGGCGCAGGTTCAGTGGCTATCACACGGCAGCTCGGATTCAGCTACGCAAAGAGGATCTTGTGCCTGCAGGTTGGTCTCCACACATTCAACTCACAGAGCTTCCTGAAAGGTCGCGCGAACGTGCCCACATCAGGACCACAGCATTCGGTTTTTTAGAGATCCTTCAACGTGAGCAAGGGCTCGACGATACCCATGGCGCACATCGTCTTGCCGTCCTTTTTCTGGGGGCAGATGGTATTGCTACTTATGATGCGCTGTTTTGTCAAAGCGGCAGCAATCGGCCACCATTTGGCCTGCTGCTTCAAGATCATGGTTTCGGTGGTAACTATGATCATTTCGGTAAAGGAGGCCTGTTAGAGCGCATCGCAAGCCGGTGTGGGGTCATGCCGCAATGGTTGCTCGCGGCTGACAACACGCAACCATGGGAGGGGTTTGAGCCTGTCCCCAATGTCGAGGGTGATAGAGGAGGCCGAGACAATCGATTTCTCTATAAGCTCAGATCCGAGGGTTAGCTACCTGATGAAGGCTTCAATACCAAGCCCTTCGGCTCTAACTTGCTGGGGATCACAGCAAATGGATAAAGATTGTTGAAAAGGGGCATATGGATGGATCCAATGCGACATAATCGAGAGCTTAGACGCTGTGAAACCGGGGAGACAATTAGACATGCCTGATTCCGTCCAAATTCTCGCAAAGGCCATTTCCGAAGGTCGAGAGACAACCGACACTCAAATACTTGAGGCCATGAAGGGGCTCTTCGGAGACCGTTATGAGAAGCGGTCAGTCCAAAACCTGAACTCAGACAAACCACCTTTTATCCGGAACGCCTATGGACGTGGTGGTAGTGCCACGGAGCATGTAGCCTATGCAGGTTTCATCAATCCGGATAATCCTCCAAGCGGGCCATATGGTGGCGCCAGCCTAGTATGGTTCCCAAGCGATGAGGGTTGCCTAATCGACTTTGGCATCGGGACTCGTGGCTTAAGCCCCGATGAGGGTATCCTTACTAGGCCCGGTCACCGCCGACGCATTGATAGTCTTCGCCGCTATCTGGTTAATCAGGGAGTCTCTCTAGTTTGGTGCCGGCAGGATCCGGCAACCATAGGTGAGCCGGTACCCTCCTTAATCACACGTCAGTTGCCTGCCTGGGAACCAGTCTTCAAGAAGTATGGCAATGAGCTTTACTGCCTGGCTGTTGTCCCCAAAAAAGACATTTCTAAGGCGGAGATGATTGTGCGGGCGTTTGTCGATCTTTACGCCTATGAAAGGGGCTGGAATGCGCTCAAAGCGCACGAAGAAGAGGTA
>DATBNH010000391.1:0-2928 GCA_036554405.1 Cellvibrionaceae bacterium
ATGCCGGTAGCAGTTGCAGGCGCCACCGTTTATTGGGTCAGAGGATTGAGGGAAACGCTGTAACTGCCCAAAACTCCCTCCCGCTTGCGGCGAGAATACCATTAACTCCCCTCCCGCTTGCGGGAGGGGCTGGGGGAGGGCTACCTAATCGCGAAAATTACTAAACTGCAAAGGCAGTTCAATATCCGCCTGCCGTAAAAAAGCAATCACCTCTTGTAAGTCATCACGTTTTTTTCCGGTCACGCGTAGCTGGTCACCTTGAATCTGTGTTTGTACCTTAAACTTTTGATCCTTGATCATTTTCACCAGCTTTTTGCACAGCTCAGTTTCAATACCGGTGCGCACCACCACCTCTTGGCGAACCTGTTTGCCACTGGCTTTTTCAGGTTTGACCTCAAGACAGCTGATATCAATGCCATTTTTCATCAGGGCTGTTTGCAACATATCCAGCATCTGCATCAGCTGCATATCAGCCTCGGCAACCAGTGTTACCAGAAACTCGTTGCGTTCAAAACGCGCATCCACACCTTTAAAATCATAGCGGTTGATAATCAGCCGGCTGGCCTGATCCACCGCATTGGTCAAGTTGTGTTTATCTACTTCAGACACCACATCAAACGATGGCATAACATCTCTCTCCTTCTATCAGCGCAATAAGGTAATAGCCGCAATCAAAAATGCCCAGGCCCATAAAGCACGGGAGAACATGGGCAGCAGATGCTCAACCAGTTTTAATGAATAAGCGGGTTCAACATAAGGCGCATGCAGTGCGGAATCTTCGTCCTCTGCTGGTTCCGAGTGATCCGAAGCACCGAGAGCACCGCGCAAAGAGGCCACCAAAAACACCGGTGTTGCTTTAGCTTTCCACCATTTATCTCGCCACTGACGCATACAGAATTCAAAATTCCCCACCAGTGCCCAGGTAAGCCCCATTAATCGCGCAGCAGGCCACTCTACCCATGTTAACCAACGAGTCATGTGCGCGGTGCACGGGTGATTACTGTCTAGCAAACGCGCCCAGTAGAGCACCAGTAAGCGGTAGATAAAAGCACCCGCCGCCCCCAGCAACAAAAACCAGAACAGCACCGCAAACATACGCTCAAAACCACGATAGCAAAATACCCTAAGCGCCTCGCGATGCAACGCCGTCCAATCGTGACCGCGCTCATCAGCTCTGAGCGCCGGGTCGAGATTATATTCATCCAACAGGTGAGCGGCCTTAACCGAGTCATCATTTTGTACGGCCTGCAGGTACTCCTCCACGGCCACTTTAAAACGGCCGCGCCCCAAACTGTACAACAGCACCGGCACATTGATTAAAAATAGCCACAATACAGAGCCAAATGCTGTCACCAGCGCCACCAGCAACACCATCGTCACCCCTGGAACGGCAATTGCCAGAAAAGCCAAAAGCCAGGCCGGTACTTGCTGATCCCCCCGAGCCTGGAGCCAATCGATCCAACTATAAAACCATTTATCCCATTGCAAGGGGCCGCCACTGCCCCACCACTGCACCAGCAACAGCACAATAACTACGCTTAAAAAAGTCATTTTTGTTCACCCTCTGTTGTCGAAAGTGCAGCACGTAAACGCACCCATTCAAAAGCCGGACCCGGGTCCGTTTTGCGACCGGGTGCTATATCACTGTGGCCCACTATTCTATCGGAGGTTATGCCTGAGTAGTGCAACTTCAGCAGGCGTATCACGTCAACTAACGCCTGATATTGCTCTGCAGTGTAGGCCAGGGTGTCCGTGCCCTCCAGCTCGATACCGATACTGAAGTCATTACAGTTATCCACACCCATAAAAGAGGACTGCCCCGCGTGCCAGGCACGGTCATCAAAACTGACAAATTGGGTAACAATACCGGTGCGTTCAATTAACAAATGAGATGACACCTGAACATCGGCCAAAGCGGCGAAATAGGGGTGTTCGGAGCAATCGAGGCAATTGGTAAAAAAAGCCTGAACCTTGCCAGTACCAAATTCGCCAGGGGGCAAGCTGATATTGTGGATGACCAGCAAATCAATGGGGGCTGCCACCGGGCGTGCACCACAATTGACCGTAGGCAGGTGATAGGCACCTGTCAGCCAGCCATTGATGATAGAGGAACAGGATTGTTGCTGCACAAGTCGGGCCTTAAGGAATGGCCCGACAGTATAAAGCAATACAGCAAAGAGATTCGACTGTAGAGGTGATGGCTAACGCGCCACCTGACGAGAGGCTTTGAGATTGGTAATCACCGATTCCAGCGCCCGATCAAACAACATGCCGTCATCCAACACGCGCAGGCGGCCATCTCTCAGCGCCAAGGCCAGGGTTTCGCGACTTTCTTCTGCCACCTTCATACCGCCACGGTTTACAAAGATATACTTACCAGTGGCTTTGATGATAGCAGCCAGTCGGCAGCGGTAACGCTCGCCACTGGCCGGCGCCATTTCAAACCAGCTGCCCTGGGTCAAATTGCCCACCAAAGACAAATGTTGGGCATCCAGAGCCTTGCCATCCCGTATATTGTCAGCCGAGGGTTCTTCGAGCTTGATCGCCGGCTCCTCGGCGGGTATTGGCGCCGCGACGCTGGGCTCTGCCGGAGTTTGTGCTACCTCTACCACCGCTTCGGTGTTGGCCTTGCCACGCAGAATATCAATATGCAGCTGCTCCAACGATTTGAACAACCGGCCCATTTCGTAGGGATTAAAAGCAATTTCCTCCAACCCCTTGCGCAGACGCGAGAGCAGTGACGGCACAGTTTTCAGTAATTTTTGACGATTTTCCGGGGTCATTTCCACCGTAGCTGACCACACCAGATCTTCGGCAGTCGTCAACTGAGCTTGCCAGTTGTCACTGCCAGCACCTTGCTTGAGACAGGTGATAAACAATACATTAGACCAGGCTTCGCCCAACAACTTGGCAGCTGCCAGCGGTACA
>DATBNH010000549.1:0-3661 GCA_036554405.1 Cellvibrionaceae bacterium
GCCAATCACGGCAATACAAAACTGAGGGGCAGCAAATGATTGCCACCTTCTTTTTTGCCCTGCTGGTTATTTTTCTGGTACTGGCGGCGCAGTTTGAGTCTTTCCGCAACTCGGTGATTATTCTGGTAACCGTGCCTATGAGTATTTGTGGTGCGCTGATTTTTATTAGCCTGCCGCTACCCTTTTTGGCCAGTTTGAATATTTACACGCAAGTGGGGCTGTTAACGCTGATCGGCTTGATTGCCAAACACGGTATTCTGATTGTGGAGTTTGCCAACAAACTGCAAGAGGAAGGCCGCAGCAAGCGCGAAGCTATTGAAGAGGCCACCGCCATTCGCCTGCGCCCCATTCTCATGACTACCGCCTCCACGGTACTCGGTGTCATCCCGCTGATTATTGCCAGCGGCGCCGGCGCTGCATCACGCCAGGCCATGGGCCAGGTAATTGCCTCGGGTATGACCATTGGCACCGTCTTTACCTTGTTTGTAGTACCGGCGGTTTATCTGGCCATTGCACGGGATTACTCGGCATCGACAAAACACCCGGAAGTAGTTGAATAATAGAGATACTTATCCATAAAAAAGGGAGGCCTGGGCCTCCCTTTTTTGTTTAAAAGGTGTAACCCACACCCAGTGCAGCATAGTGTACCCAGGCAAAGGTATACAGCGAATCGTTATCGGCGCCACCCTCAAGGGTGCGGTAGCCCATAGAGAGCTGCAATCCCGATGGCAGTTGGTAATAAAATTTCAACGAAGCATCGATTGCCCGCCCCGCGGAGGCCGCCGCACCTTCAACATCCAGTACCAGAGACAGCTGATTGTTAAAGCGGTAAGCGCCGTAGGCGTGTAGCAGCGGCACCAGGCCCAGGTCATCATCCACTTCATGTACATCCTCTTGATGCAGCTCAATTTTGGCATCGCGCACCAATAATGCGGCGCCCACACCCCAATCCCAACGCTCGCCACCGGGCAGCTGGTAGCGGTAGGTCAAGCGGTAGGTATTAAATTTAAAGGTGCCTTGTGTGGGGGTATTGGCGGCAAAAGTGCTATTCACAAAGTGTACCGGGGCATCGAGCATACCGGTGCCAGATACTTCCAGCGGAGCAAGGTTTATACGTACACTGTGACGGGAATTAAAGGCATAACTGGCGTAAAGCCTGATATAAGGATCGGGGCCGGAGTCGGTCAGTGTCATTAAATCAAAGCGTGTTCCCGCATCGTTGGGAATGCGCACATCGTTGCGAGAAAACCAGGCACCACCGGTTTCCAGCTCCCAGGCAAAGCGATTTTCGGTATCGGCGGTGGCGGTTAACGGCAAGCTGGCAGCAATCAGCAGGCAAGCTGTGCCCAGCGAATAGGTAGAGGTAAGTTGAGGATTCGCGATAAGCCGCATAGGGCCTCCTTTGCTAAAAGTTAGTTGCCCTATATACCGCCGTTGATCCACGGCGGTTCAGTGACTAGCCCGTAGAATAACCGCCCCATAACCGCCATCATCATTGCGGGACAGATGACAGAGCCGGCCCTGCTCGGGCACCTGCTGATAACACTGTACCAGCGAGTGGCCACTGTATACGCCATGGGCAACACCCTCGGGCAAGCACCGCTGTATTTCAAGACCAGCATGATCAAATACCGCCTGCTCGGCGGTATCGGGGGCAAAGCTGCACATCACAGCAGTCAAATCAGCCGTCTGTAACCACGGAGCCAAGTCGTCACCGTGCAACAAATCAATTTTGTCTATGCTCACCCCGGTGGTGGCGCTATTGTCTAACAGCAACCAATGGCTGCCCTCCAGCAAAGCGTGGGCGTCGGGGCTGTGCAGGCGTCGCAATTGATCGGCAATAGGTAGCGGCACCTCATCAACACCGCCCACCAGGGCGGTGCTGATCACACCGGCTTGCACATCCAGCCAGGCATGCAACAGAGCCGCTTCAAATGATAACTGCTCTTGCGATAACACCACGGTATTGCTCCCTAACCCCAGCGCAGTGGCCAAGTGAAAGCTGGCAGAATTACCCAGTCCGTTGACAAAATTAAGCGGTTTGGGCATTTGCCCAAGACGGGTAATACTGTCCATATTCAGTGCAGCGGTGGCCACAGCCCCGGCGCGGCTGGCCACATACAAGCCGGTATCCGCTGGCAATTGGCGCCCGCCCACACAGTTAAGGCCACCGGCTACACACAACTCGATATAGCGATCCACACGCCGTAATCGATGGGGCAGCCACTCAGCTAGCAACGGCTTAATGTCTGGCAATTGCGGATCGGCTACCGCAATGCGATGGAGCATGGAAAACCCGGAGATAATATTCATAGAGTGGTTTTTTGTAATACCAAAACATTGTTATTGCCGCCAAAAGCAAAACAGTTGGACAGGTAATAACCGTCGGGGGCAGCGACTTGAGTAGGAGCCAGACTTAGGCCAAGCGCGGCATCCGCAGTTAATCCAGGGTTGCCGGGCAAAATATCGCCATCCACACAACCGGTCAGCAGCGCCAGCTCCAGCGCTCCGCAGGCTCCCAGAGTGTGGCCGGTATAGGGTTTAAGCGCAAACAAATGTGGTTTATGGGCACCGAATACCCGCTGCAGCGCCGCCGCTTCAGCCTCGTCATTGAGCATGGAGGCGGTGCCATGCAGTTTTACGGCCTGCACAGCACACGGATCAATGCCGCTGGTGGCAAGAGCTTTATCAATCAACCCGGCCAGACTGGAACCGTCGTTGTTGGCAGCGGTCAGGCTGTGGTTATCAATGGCAATGGCGCCATCACACAGCTGTAACACTGCCGGGTACTCACTGGCCCGGCTCAGTAGCAACACACCACAGCCCTCTCCCAGCACCAAGCCATCGCGTCGCGGATCAAAGGGTCGCATGCTGGCACTCGGCGATATCAAATTGAGCCCGGCAAAGCCCAGTAGCGATGTGTGGTTAAAATACTCAAAACCCAGTACCACGGCGTGGTCTATTAACCCCGCTTGCAACAGGCGGTGTGCATACAACAAAGCGTTAGCACTGGAGGTACAGGCAGTACTGTAAGTGTACACATGGGCGCTTAGGCCTAACGCCTGTTGTATTTGGTGTGCGACCTTGCCATAGCCAATATCCGGGAAGGCTGTGGCCTGATCGGCCTGATCAGAATCAAGAGCGCGCTGGTACTGGACTTCAGAGGCGCGGGCATTAAAGGAAGAGGAGCCCACCAACAATCCAGTACGGGCGCGCTGTTGCTTATCGAGGCCGGTATGATCAAGCGCGTCCAGCACCAGCCTCTGCAAGCTTGCAAACAGCCCATCCGATAATGCTGCCAGAGTCTCCGTATCCAGCGCAAAATAAGGCTGGGTGACCGCCTCGAGCAACCGATCAAGGTTCACGGTAGCGGGCGAAGCGGGAGGCCTTGTCAAACATTGCTGTATGGTGGATAAGTCAGCGCCGAGGGCGCAATGGGCATTGGCATAACGAATGGCAGAATTCATTGACGGAAGCGAAGCACCAACTTTTTTGTGTTTAATCATAACCCGCTCAGTATATCACCTGGTGCCGTTAGAGGCTCCCTTTACCCACGTCAGCCCGTTACACTTTTTTATCTTTGGGCGCGTCATACTTTCCACGCTACCTGCGCAGCTTTTTATAGCTTTAAGAAGGAATCTCTGAATGCGTCTTAACCGTC
>DATBNH010000559.1:0-1776 GCA_036554405.1 Cellvibrionaceae bacterium
TAGCGATAACTTACCCGACTTGTCCGGCTCTGCCGCCGATAAAATCCAATCGCTGCTGGCGTTGGCTGATATTCACATTAACGGTGAACGGCCCTGGGATATTCAGGTACACAACCCGGATTTTTACTCGCGCACACTCGCTAATGGCTCGCTGGGCTTTGGCGAGGCTTATGTGCAAGGCTGGTGGGACTGCGATGCCCTCGACCAGATGTTTACCCGCCTGCTGGCCGCCAGAATACCCAGCAAGCTTAAAGGCATGGCCAAGGTAAAGCTGGTTTTGAGCGCTGCCCAGCACCAGATATTTAATTTTCAAAGCCGCGCCCGGGCCTTTCAGGTAGGCGAGGCGCACTATGATATCGGCAACGATCTTTACACCCGTATGCTCGATGCAACCATGAGTTACAGTTGCGGCTATTGGGCCGAAGCCAGTAGCCTGGCCGAGGCGCAGCAGCACAAGCTGGATTTGATTTGTCGCAAGCTCAAACTGGAACCCGGCATGACTCTGCTGGATATTGGCTGCGGCTGGGGCGGGCTGGCTGAGCACGCAGCGCGCCATTACGGCGCCAGCGTGACCGGTATTACTATTTCGCGCGAACAGCAAAAGCTTGCTCGCGAACGGGTGGCAGGGCTGCCGGTCTCTATTGAATTAATCGACTACCGCGATCTGACCGGCCAATTTGATCGCATCGCCTCGGTGGGTATGTTTGAGCATGTGGGGCCTAAAAATTACCGCACCTATTTTGACTCTGCCGCGAAACTGCTGGCCGAAGACGGCCTGTTTTTATTGCACACCATCGGTGAAGAGCACACCAACCCCTACCTGGATGCCTTTATTCACAAGTATATTTTCCCCAATGGCAAAATCCCCTCGCGCGAGCAAATTAATCAGGCCAGCCTGGATATTCTGCGGCTGGAAGACTGGCACAATTTCGGCCCCGATTACGACACCACGCTAATGGCCTGGGCCAAGAACTTTGAACGCAGCTGGCCCGACCTGAAACACGCCTATAGCCCCGGTTTTTACCGAATGTGGCGCTACTATCTGGCCTGCTGCGCCGGCTATTTTCGCGCCCGCAAAGGGCAGGTATGGCAGCTAGTATTCAGCCTGCCCGGCAATAACCACCCTTACCGCAGTTTGCGCTAGGCGGGATACCCTCACCCCAGTCCTCTCCCAGTGGGAGAGGGGCCATTTGCCTGGGTTGAGCGCCACAGGCTGCAGACTACTCGTCAGCGCCTCAAGCTGCTATAATCGCGCCCCTCCAATGCAGAGGTTTGACCGGTCCAAGGCTGCCACAAGCGGCTTTAACAGGGTTTGTTGTTTGCACTGGATGGCGAACTTTTGCCCTCCTCTGTCCGCACGCCCAGCCTCTGAAGATACCCTCTTGAAATCATAGGTAACAGCATGGCTACAACTGACTCGAAGATCATATACACCAAAACGGATGAAGCACCGGCACTGGCGACTTATTCATTGCTCCCCATCATTGAAGCCTTTACCTCGGTTTCTGGCGTGGTTGTTGAGCTGAAAGATATTTCCCTGGCAGGACGCATTATCGCCAGCTTCCCTGAGTATCTGACCGACGAGCAGCGCCAGAGCGATGCCCTGGCCGAATTGGGCGAGCTGGCCAAGACCCCCCAAGCCAATATTATCAAGCTGCCCAATATTAGCGCCTCTATTCCCCAGCTAATTGAAGCCATCAAAGAGCTGCAAGCCAAAGGCTATAAACTGCCGGATTACCCCACTCACCCCAAAACCGATGAAGAAAAAACCGCCGA
>DATBNH010000394.1:0-1718 GCA_036554405.1 Cellvibrionaceae bacterium
AAGCCAATGTAGGTGTGCAAGCCAGTATTGTAAGCGATGGCAGCGACTATCGGCTGCTGCTAAGTGGCCCCTCGGGTGCTAATAATGAGCTGGAACTCAGTGTTGCCGAAGATCCACTGGCGCCAGGTTTGTCGACTTTCAATTTCAATGAATCCAGTCAGGTTTTGGCTCAGCAGCAAGAGGGCAGAGATGCCTTGATTCGTCTCAATGGCCTGTTGCTTAGCCGCGACAGCAATCGGGTGACAGATGTTATTGAAGGCTTGGAATTTGATATTTTCAACAGTAACCCGGGCGAGACCATTAATATTACCATCAGCGCCGACCGGGCTACAGCGGAGCAGGCAATCCGCGATTTTGTGGAGGCTTACAATACCTTTTTAGGCGAGGTAGAGAAGCTCACCGGATTTGATAACGAGCTACAAGACTTTGGTAGCTTGCGCAATGATTCTCTGGCCAAAAACCTGGTGCAAAGTGTGCGCAGTTACCTGGGCGCAAATGTGGCCGGTTTAGAAGAGGGCTTCACCAGCTTGGCCAATCTCGGTATTAGAACCAATCGCGACGGCACGCTTGATATTGATGAAGATCCCAGTCGTGCCAATACCAATTTTCGTGCGGCAATGGATAACCATTTTGAAAAAGTGCGTGATTTATTTGTGCCCACCACCCAATCGAGCGATAGTCGTGTTGCTATCAATGGCTTCAGTAACCGAACTCAGGCTGGTAGCTATGAAGTCGTTATAACCCAGCATGCGGAAAAAGGCGAGTTTATAGCCGATCCCGTGGCCCTCACTTTTCCTCTGGATACCATCGGTAAAGACTATAGCTTTGAGGTTCAGGTTGATGGGAAAAATTCGGCAACCATCAGTCTGCCCCCTAGCAAAATTTACAATACCGGGGCCGAGCTGGCCGCCGATTTTCAAGCAATGATTAATATAGACCCCACCTTGCAAGACGCCGGTGTCGATGTTGAAGTGGTTTTTAATACTGATACCAGTGCGCTGGAATTCACATCCAATAGCTATGGCCTTAACAGCATTGTTTCATTTACCAATGTCGGTGCCGATATGGCTGACCTGGGTGTTAATACGGGCGTCGGTCAGGCGGGGGCCAATGTGGCCGGTACTATTGATGGTGTGGCCGGCTTTGGGTTTGGCAATGTACTCTTGCCCGCACTGCGAACCCCCGCTGAGGGTATGGGTTTGACCATAGCGCCGGGCGTTACTAATGCAACTATAAGCTTCTCTCGGGGCCTGTCGGGTGGTTTAACCAATATTGTCAATAGCTTTTTGGCCAGTAATGGTTTGATTAAAGGGCGCGAAGATAATATTAAAGACGGCCTTGAAAAAGTTGTTGATGATCGCGCCAGCCTGGATAGACGTACCGAAGCTTATCGCTTGCGCCTGGAAAACCAGTTTATGGCTATGGAAATGATTGTGCGCAGCTTAAACAATACCGGTACTTTTCTCGACGGTATTCTCGATCGATTACCCTTCACGGCCAGTAAAAAATAGCCGGTAAATATTGTTAGGACCCTTGTAAATCATATAGAAAATACAATCAATTTATAGCGGTGCCCTTAAGAAATCAGGTAGGTGGTCGTTAACTATAAACAGGGGATAGCCCCACGTCGAACGACAAGAGAGACTAATCATGAATCAATTTGCCGCTGCTCGTCACTACCAACAAGTTAATGTGCATTCCAGCGTGGTTGAGGCCTC
>DATBNH010000396.1:0-4706 GCA_036554405.1 Cellvibrionaceae bacterium
GTCTGACGTCTGACGTTCTATTTCATCTTATCCAACAATTCCGACAGTGCCGAGATTTCATTATCCACACCCGAACCACTTTTATAGAGCAGTCTAAAACGCTCTTCAGCCTCGTTAATCACATTGGCAAATAAATCGCTAACCTCACTGTCCATATCAGACACATCCACCAACTGTTTAATTTCCGAGGTGAGCGTTTGCACTATGCGCCGCGTCTCTTCGGTTTGATAGGCGTACTGCATATCTATTTTGACCACACCGTTACGCACTTTTTCGGCCAGCACTTCAACTTCGCGGTGGTGATTTTCGACACTGCTCACGGTTTGCAAGTGCTCAAGTTGTAAACCAATCAGGTTTTGCATTAACGAAAATAATCGCTTCAAAGGTCCCTCGCCCAACAATTCAACACTGCCGGCGGGTACGTACACCTGGAGTATCTCGCCCCCCACGGCCATGCCGCCATCGCTGTCCATACCCGAGCCCGCATGGCTGATAGCATCCATACGAATCTGCACCTCCTGCTTGTTCAAAGTGCTGGCATTGCGGTACATAATTGCTTCGTTGGCGGAAAAACGCAGCGCATACTGCATATTAAACTGCGCCAGAGTAGCAGCCACCAGCGACAAAATATCCACCGGCGTTTTCTGACTGACAATTGCCAGTGCAAAGCCAAGCATTACCTCGGCAACAGGATCAACCGTAGCGGGCTCTTGGTTTGCACTGCTCTCGGCGGCCTGTAATTTTTCATGCAGATAACCCACTTCGTTTTCAAGGGTAGCAATACAATTTTCCAGCTCCATTACCATACGCTCCAGCTTGGGCAAGCCGCCGGGCGATGAGGCCTCCAATGCCGGCCCTTCTTCCAGCATGGCGCGTTGTAATAATTTCAGCTCTTTGCGCAGCTCAATAATGGTATTGCGTTGGCTGCGATTATTCTCATGCAAGGTGCGTAAATGAGCAAAGCGCGCCTCGTTACTCAACACATTTTCTACATCGTTAAGATGATCAATACTGGCCGAGTCCCGCTTAATACCTTCTTTTAAATGCGTCAGCTGACTCATCAGCGGCTGCTTGTTTTGGTAAAACGCATTGTGAGGCTTGCTTTGTACATGGCGGTCAATATCGTCCATTAACGTTTGACGCTGCTGATGCACATTGGCAATTTTACGCAAGGGTTCGGTATAGCTTGGGGGCGTGGCGGTAACCGGTGAATCAATTTGCGCCACCAGCTCTTTATAGCGTTGGTAATAACGTCGCAGCTTTTGTACTTCCTGGCCATAGCGCTGATTTTGCGCCTTTAATTCGGCGTTATCTTTTTCCACGGCTTTTAATGCTTGCATGCGCTGCTGCAAAAGCGCGGTTTTATCGGGTTCATTGGCAGCTGCAATGGCACCGGTGTTTTCGGCAATCAATGCCAACAGCGCCGATATGGATCGCTCAAGTAACTGCCACTGCTGATGCTCGCCACTGGCGCGGCGGTGAGCCTGTTCTTCACCGCTCAAATACAAATAGCGCACCGAGGCGATACGCGCACTGAACGGGTCTTCGCGGCTGTAATCGCCAAGTGCCTTGCCCGTAAGCTTTTTATAACGTTCAAGCGTCTCCTGCTTCAGCGACACCCAGGAAATATCTGTTGCAGCAGCCAGCTCTGCCTCGCGCTCGGCCAGTTGCTCACGACGGCGCGCAGCCTGGGTACGGCGCAGGCGCTTGAGTTTGACATAGGCTTTCATTACCCGGCGGGCACGCGCACGCAAGCGCACAATCACCAAGGCGAGTACGATACAGAGCACCGTCAAGACAAAAAGCACTTGCAGCAAAATAAGCCCAAGTGTGTCGCTAATAGACATAGAAAACCGACCCTGGTGTGTAAATCATGCCTGATAAGTATAGACCACTGTCGCCTGAATCAACCGGCCCCGGGGATATTAAATCGAACGTTAAGATCTATAAAATCCACCCATCCATAAGACTCAATAGTATAAGCTGGGGAATCTCTGAACAATGACAAAAGATGCACCCCTGAGGCCACCGACTGTGTCATATCTGCGATCCATTTTTTTCTCGCTGGTGCTGTTTATTCTTGCCATTCACAGTGCTTACGGACAATCCAGCACCAGCGGCGATCATGTTACCGTCAGCTGGCTGGCGCCAGAGACGTTTGCCGCAGGCGAGCCGGTCACCCTGGGCTTTTACTTTGAGGTAGACCCCGAGTGGCATGTGTACTGGCAAAATGCCGGTGACTCCGGCGCCGCGCCGCGGTTTGCTTTCACCGCTAACGGCGCCGAGATCGGGCCGATACAATGGCCTTTTCCCCGCCGCCTGCCCATTGAGCACCTGACCAATTTTGGCTACGAGGGCAATGTGGCCTATTTGTTTGAGCTGACTCCCGATGCCCAGGCCACCATGGTCAGCATTAATGTCGAGCTGGAATGGCTGGTGTGCAAAATTGATTGTATTCCGGGTTTTGGCAGCCTCAGCCTTGAGCGGCCGGTGGCCGATAGCGCTCAGTGGCGCGAGCAGGCACGCGAGCGAGTGGAACAGTTCCAGCAGCGCATCCCCCAAACCGCCGCCAGCAGCCCCTGGCAGGCCACCGCCCTGCTGGAGGACAGCGATCAGACTCTGCGGCTGACACTCACCGGCCCCACCCCGGCGCCCGAAGTCTTCCCACTGGATGGCAATCTCTTTACTGGCGCAGCGCCAGCGCTCGCAACCGATGGCGACTCGCTGCACTACACCTTTAAGCGCACCCCCGGCGCCAGTCTTCCCGCCACCTCCGATTTTGTTATCAGCGATGGCGAACAGGCCTGGCAGCTGGATCAGGTGGCCCTCGGTTCGGCCCCGCCGCCAGCATCGGCACCACAGGCGTTATGGCTTTTATTACTGGGCGCGTTTGTGGGCGGGATTATTCTCAACCTGATGCCCTGTGTCTTCCCGGTGCTGTCGATCAAGCTGTTCAGCCTGATTAACCACCAAAACAGCGCGCACAGCGGCAATATTCGCGAAGGCCTTTTATACAGCGCCGGAGTTATTACCACTTTTGCCGCCCTCGGTGCCCTGTTACTGGCCCTGCGTGCCGGTGGTGCCGCTATCGGCTGGGGCTTTCAGTTGCAATCGGCACCGGTGGTGCTGGCGTTGATTATTTTATTCTGGTTTATGGCACTGGCCTTTAGTGGCGTGTTTGATTTTGGCCACCGGCTGATGAATATGGCCGGCAATGCCAAGGGCGGCTCGTTCAGTACCGGTGTGCTCGCGGTATTCGTCGCCGCCCCCTGCACCGGCCCGTTTATGGGTGTGGCACTGGGGGCGGCGGCGGTGCTGCCAGCGGCCTCGGCCATGGCGATTTTTATAGGTCTGGGCGCAGGCCTTGCAGCACCGTTTATGTTACTGGCGGCAAGCCCGGCACTGCTGCAGCGCCTGCCCAAACCCGGCCCGTGGATGGACCGGCTGCGCCAGTTATTGGCCTTTCCGCTCTATGCCACGGTAATTTGGCTGCTGTGGGTGCTGGGCCGGCTGCTGGGCGATAGCGGCTGGTTGCTGGGCAGCTCGGTGTTGCTGGCGTTGGTGTTCGCCCTGTGGCTGGGCCAGAATCTGGGCCGCGCCGGTAAAGCCATCGCCATTATCCTTGCCCTGCTAACATTAATCCTGGCTTTCGGGGCCACCACACGCACCCCGGCGGATGTGACCGCCTCTAGCGATGGCCTTTGGCAAGCCTATGACCGCCAGCTGATCGCCACCGCCCGCGCCGAAAATCGGCCAGTGTTTATCGATTACACCGCCGCCTGGTGCATTACCTGCCAGGTCAATAAAGCGCGGGTGCTGGATACCGCGCGCATTACAGAACTATTTGAGACTCACAACGTATTAGCTATCAGGGCCGACTGGACGCGCCACGATGCCGCTATTACCGAGGCGCTGGCGGAGTTGGGCCGCAATTCGGTACCCGTTTACGCCTGGTATGCACCCGGCGAAGAGGCCCAGCTCTTGCCTCAGCTGCTTACCGAGCGCATGATAACCGACTTACTGTAAGACTGACTTCACTCACCACCGGAGATACAACGATGACTTTAAAGATGTTAAAAACAGCACTGTTAACCGGTTTGCTAAGCCTGCCCGCTTTGGCTCTCGCCACAGCCATTCCCGGCCAGCCCGCACCGGATTTTTCGGAAGTGGACGCCGCCGGCAATACCCATACTCTGGCCGACTATAAAGGCGAATGGTTGGTACTGGAGTGGTTTAATCAGGATTGCCCCTATGTGAAAAAACACTACGGCAGCAACAATATGCAAGGTCTGCAAGAAAAGTACGCCGCCAAAGATGTGAAGTGGCTGACGGTAATTTCCTCGGCTAAAGGCAAGCAGGGTTACCTGGAGCCCGAAGCGGCGCTTAAAGAAGCCGAAAATCACAACCTGAAAGCCAGCGCACCTTTTTTGCTGGATGCAGACGGTAGCATGGGCCGCGCCTATGACGCCAAAACCACACCGCACATGTACGTAATCGATCCCGAAGGCGTGCTGGTTTACGCCGGCGCCATCGACGATAACGACTCGGCCAACCCGGCGGTGATTCCACGCTCGCTCAACTATGTGTCAGCAGCGCTGGACTCGGCCATGGCCGGTGAAGAGGTAGCCATTCAATCTACCCGCGCCTATGGCTGCACCATTAAGTATTAAGCCTGTGTTGTAGAACAAGGCGGGGGCAACCCCGCC
>DATBNH010000570.1:0-11982 GCA_036554405.1 Cellvibrionaceae bacterium
TATGCCACCTCACGTTCTGCCGAGGCTTCAGAGTCTGAGCCATGCACTGCATTGGCACTAACAGCGGTGGCAAAGTCGGCGCGAATGGTACCCGCCTCTGCCTGCTCGGAATTAGTAGCACCCATTAGCTCGCGGTTGCGTGCAATAGCGTCTTCACCATAGAGCACCTGCACTACCACCGGGCCCGACACCATAAAATCCACCAACGCGGTAAAAAAGGGGCGTTCTTTATGCTCAGCATAAAAGCCCTCGGCCTGCTCGCGGGATAAATGTTGCATTTTCATGGCCACAATCTTAAGGCCAGCACCTTCAAAACGCTGGGCAATAGCGCCAATGTGGTTATTACCGACAGCATCGGGTTTGATAATGGATAATGTTTGTTGTAACGCCATTGGGCTCTCCGTTAATCCATACAACTTGGGCCAATTGACCCCTAACCTCAAAACCCGCGAATTATACGCGGGTTTAGCTGAATTTTATACGTAAAGAACCACAGATTGCAGCCCCGACAAGGCTATTGGCGCGTCTCGGCCAAGGCTTGAATGCGCCCGACCATGGCCTTTAAACCGTTGCCACGAGTGGCACTTAAGTGATTAAGCAGGTTAAGCTCAGCGAAATAGCCTTCAATATCAAACGCTCGCACCTGCTCGGGAGTTTTGCCGTTGTAGGCGGCAAGCACTACCGCCAGCAGGCCTTTAACGATAAAAGCATCGCTATCAGCGGCAAAGAACAAGTGCCCATCCGCCTCATCGCACACCAACCATACCCGGCTTTGGCAGCCGCGCACCAGATTGTCATCGCTGTAACTGTCATCTGCCAAGGGCTCCAGCTCCTTGCCCAGGTCGATAATATACTTGTAACGATCCTCCCAGCCATCAAAAAAGCCCAAAGTCTCGATAATGTCATCACTGCTGATCTCAGTGCCAAACTTACTGTGCATGAAAAAGTACCTTTAACTCAAAGTTACGAGCTCAAACCTCTGTGAATGCTGGAATTGGCAAGGTGAACCGGCGCCAAACTCAAATGTTCTGCGAAGCCCCGCCGCCTGATGAGGCTTGGGGAGTACGTCTAAGACCTTGTGAGACAAGGATCTCGATCAGAGCCTACATGGACCCATCCACGGCGTGTCTTGGAGGCACTCCTTCGGCCTCGGCCGATGGCACTCAACGTCAACAGACATACCCCGACGCGGAGCAATACAGTTCAGGTCCTCACAAACTCTTCTTAAAAAAACATACCCGTTTCCAGTTGGGCCTCTTCGCTCATCATATCTCGGCTCCAGGGCGGGTCAAAAACCAGATCTACCGCAACCGACTTCACATTGGGCACCTTGCGCACCCGGTACTCCACATCTCCCACCAACACCGGGCCCATACCGCAGGCGGGCGCGGTCAGGGTCATAGTGATACGCACCTGGCCCTGGGCTTGATCGATTACCACCTCATAGATCAAACCTAAATTCACCAAATCAACCGGTATTTCTGGATCAAATACAGTCTTAAGCGCCTGCCAAACCTGATCTTCGCGAATCTTGTTGTCTGTTGGTGGCTCAAACACCAGCGGCTCCGGTGTCATGCCGATGGCGGCGGCGTCAGTGCCGTCCACTCGCACCATCTGCCCGTGATAGCTCAAGGTATAGTTACCGCCGAGCGACTGGGTGATAGTGACAAACGTATCCTTGGGGATAGTGACCGGCGTGCCATCCGGCACGCGTCTGGCCGGGCACTCGGTCAGGGTCACCACCATAGTGCGCTCTGTAGCTACCATCGTTAACTCACTCAGCCTGGTGCAGGTTAAAGCTTTCGCCGCAACCGCAATAGTCTTTTGCATTAGGGTTCAAAAATGACAACTGGCGGTTAACACCCTCGCTGACATAGTCAATCTTGGTGCCACGCACTACCGCCACACTGGCGCTATCGATCAGCAACTCAACGCCTTCATCGAGGAAGTAATGCAGATCGTCTGGCTGGGCCTCAGGCACCACATCCAGAACATACATAAAGCCAGTACAACCGCTCTCTTTAACACTGAGGCGCACCGCATTGGCCTCTTTGCTCTCAGCCAACTGGCGCTTGAAATGTGCGCTGGCCGCGGCCGACACCTCTACAATAGCGGATGAAGCCGGATCAAAACTTTCTACACTCATAGTCGACTCCCGGGCATTTAGCCCAAAAACAATTTGGCTTTGTGAAGGCCCGCCAACAACCGGTCTACGTCCGACTGATCGTTGTACAGGCTGAAACTGGCGCGCACCGTACCGGGCAGGCCAAACTGATCCATAATCGGCTGGGCGCAGTGATTGCCGGTGCGCACAGCAATGCCCTGCTGATCGAGAATCATGCCCACATCCTGCGGATGCGCGCCGCCGTCCATAACAAAACTCAGCACCGCCGTTTTCTCGGCGGCTGAGCCTATCAAACTAAAACCACCCAACTGTTCAAGCCCCTGCCGGGCACTGGCCAGTAATTGCTGCTCGTGAACATCGGCGCCAGCGCGATCGAGGCCGTTTAGAAAATCCACCGCCGCACCCAAACCAATAGCACCGGCAATATCTGGAGTGCCGGCTTCAAACTTATAGGGGAGCTTGTTATAGACAGTGCCGGCAAAGCTCACGCTTTCGATCATTTCTCCGCCGCCCTGATAAGGTGGCATGGCCTCCAGTAACTCGCGCTTACCGTAAAGCACGCCAATACCGGTGGGGCCAAATAACTTGTGCCCGGAAAACACCAGAAAATCACAATCCAGCGCCTGCACATCCAGCGGCCAGTGCGCCACCGACTGCGCGGCATCGATCAGTACGCGCGCGCCCACCGCATGGGCCAGACGAATAATTTCTGCCACCGGATTAATACTGCCGAGGGCATTGGACACATGCCCTACCGCCACCATTTTTACGCGCTCATCAAGCATGGCGGCAAAGGCCTGCATATTCAGTGTGCCATCAGCATCTACCGGAATCGCCTCAACCTGAGCACCCGTGCGTTGAGCTACCATTTGCCAAGGTACAATATTGGAGTGATGTTCCATCGCCGACACCAAAATGCGATCACCGCTACCCAGCTCGCTTGCGCCCCAGCAAGCGGCCACTAAATTAATGCCTTCTGTGGTGCCACGCGTCCATATTAATTGCTCCCTTGCGGGCGCATTAATAAAAGCCGCGAGCTTGCCACGCGCACCTTCAAAAGCCTCGGTAGCGCGGTCGCTTAACGCGTGTGCACCCCTGTGAACATTGCTGTTATAGCCTTTGTAGTAATCAGAAATTGCCTCAATCACTGACAATGGTTTCTGCGTGGTAGCAGCGTTATCCAGGTACACCAAATCATGGCCGTTTACCTGTTGCTGTAAAATCGGAAACTCGGCGCGTACCAGGGCGACATCAAAGGGAATCAAGGGCTGCCTCGTCTTCGTCAAATACCAGCGCCTCAAGGCCAAATTGCGCGGTTAGCTCTGGCAATAAGTAATTGGCCACATCGCGATTAGACAAATTGGCAATCAGCTCGTTCACAAATCCAAAGCTCAACATAACCTGCGCCTGCTGCCTGTTGATTCCACGACTTTGCAAATAATAGAGCGCCTGCTCGTCAATTTGCGCCACAGTAGCCCCGTGGGCGCAGCGCACATCATCCGCGTAAATTTCAAGCTCGGGCTTGGTATCAATTTCCGCTTTATTAGATGTAAGCAAATTTTTATTGCTCAGCTGGGCCAGGGTTTTCTGCGCATCCGGGTGTATATGAATGCGGCCGTTAAAAACCGCCTTGGCACTATCGCCGATAATGCCTCGAAATATTTCATTGGTGGTACAATGGGGCACACAGTGCTGCACATTGGTGTGATAATCCACCAGCTGCTTATTGCGCGGCAAATACAAACCTTGCAACTCGGCATGGGCACCTTCACCTCGGTGAAAGATACCGTAATCGGTACGCAGTAAAGCCGCACCTTTACTCAGGGTAAAACCGTTAAACTGGCTGTTGTGCAGCAGCTCCACATACACACCGCCCACACGCGACACCTGTTCATCCTCAAGGTGCAACCGGTAGTGCTCGCAGTGGGCACCCTCATTCAAAATAATTTCTGTCTGGGCAGATAAAAACCCGCGCTGCTCGGCATTAACGGTGGCAAAATGCTCGATAATAGTGGCGCGCGCATGCTTACCCAATAACACCAACAATCGTGCACTGGCAATGCTGGGCGTCGTTTCATCGGCCAGATGGACTACATACACCGGCTTATCAAGTGCAACGTCGTCGGCCAAATGCAACAAGACACCATCGCACAAGGTCGCTTCATTGACAGCGGCAAATACATGCTCATCACTGGCGGCCAGCCGTCCCAAGTGCTGCGCAATCAACTGTGTCTGCTCGGCATCGGCAGTACTAAAGTGTGTTAATTGCGAAGGCAGCTCACTCGACACATCCGCTTGAAACTGACCGTTGATAAATACCAGCCGGTAGGCGTCCAAATCAATCATTGGCGCATCATTGGCGGCCCTGGCCGTGCTGTCAGCTGCACTGAAATCGGTGCGCTCAAGCGCAGCGAGCGGCGTATATTTCCAGCGCTCAGTGCGGCGATCTGGCCAGCGGGCAGTACGCAGACGCGCTGCGCCGCGCTCACGTACTGCACTCAGCGCTGGTGCAGCCGTCTGCGCCAGCGCAAGGCTCAACGCCTGTTGTTGAAACTCACTCATCAAGCCACCTCGCCTTCAAGCCAACTGTAACCTTTGGCCTCCAATTCTTTAGCGAGACTCTGATCGCCCGATTTCACAATTTTACCGTCGGCCAGCACATGTACATAATCCGGCACAATGTAATCCAGCAAACGCTGGTAGTGGGTAACCACAATAAAGCTGCGCGAGCTATCGCGCATGCGGTTAACGCCTTCGGCTACCGTTTGTAGCGCATCAATATCCAGGCCGGAGTCAGTTTCATCGAGCACGCAGAGCTTGGGTTCAAGCAGCGTCATTTGCAGTATTTCATTGCGCTTTTTCTCGCCACCCGAAAAACCTTCGTTAACACCGCGCTTTAAAAACGCCTGATCAAGCTTCAGGCCCTGGCTGGCAGCGCGAGCGAGCTTCATAAACTCCACCGATGAGTATTCAGGCAAGCCCTGATGTTTGCGTACTGCATCCACTGAGGCTTTTAAAAACTCCATATTACTGACGCCGGGAATTTCTACCGGGTACTGGAAAGCCAAAAACAAGCCGCGTCGTGCGCGCTCTTCAATATCCAGCGCCAATAAATCCTCACCCTCAAAGGTCACCGATCCGTCGGTCACTTCAAATCCGGCACGACCCGAAAGCACACTGCCAAGGGTGCTTTTACCGGCACCATTGGGGCCCATAATAGCGTGAACTTCACCGGGTTTGATCTCAAGGTTAAGACCTTTAAGAATATCCAGATCGGTCACTTTTGCATGTAAATTTTTAATACTTAACATAATCGGTTTAATCTCTTACGGGCGCGCCCGTTTATCTGCTTAATCTCTTAACAGGCTATTAACCCACCGAGCCTTCAAGGCTGACTTCCAATAACTTACCGGCTTCCACGGCAAACTCCATGGGCAGCTCTTTAAACACTTCCCGGCAAAAACCGTTAACGATCATCGATACCGCTTTTTCAGCATCCAGTCCACGCTGTTGACACAAAAAAAGTTGATCGTCACTGACCTTGGAGGTAGTAGCCTCGTGCTCAATCACCGCAGTGGGGTTTTTTGCTTCAATATAGGGAAAAGTGTGCGCACCACAAGCATCGCCAATTAACAGTGAGTCGCACTGGGTATAATTGCGCGCACCCTCGGCACCGGGATTCATACGCACAAGTCCGCGATAACTGTTTTGACTTTTACCGGCGGATATACCTTTGGAAATAATGGTAGAGCGGGTATTTTTACCAATGTGAATCATCTTGGTGCCAGTATCGGCCTGTTGATAATTATTGGTTAATGCCACCGAGTAAAATTCGCCCACGCTGTTATCGCCACGCAATACACAGCTTGGGTATTTCCAGGTAATGGCCGAGCCGGTTTCTACCTGAGTCCAACTGATTTTGGCACTGGTGTGACAAACTCCGCGTTTGGTAACAAAATTATAAATACCGCCCTTACCCTGCTCATCGCCAGGATACCAATTCTGCACAGTGGAATATTTAATTTCCGCATGATCCAGCGCCACTAATTCCACCACCGCCGCATGCAGCTGGTTTTCATCGCGCATAGGGGCAGTACAGCCTTCAAGGTAGCTCACATAAGCGCCCTCTTCTGCCACAATCAGGGTGCGTTCAAACTGACCCGTGTTTTGCTCATTGATGCGAAAATAGGTAGACAACTCCATAGGGCAGCGCACCCCTTTGGGGATGTACACAAAAGAGCCATCGGAGAATACCGCCGAGTTGAGCGCGGCAAAATAATTGTCTTTTTGTGGCACCACCGAGCCCAAGTACTTCTTGATTAACTCCGGGTATTTTTCTACCGCCTCGCTAATGCTGCAAAAAATTACCCCGGCCTCGGCCAGTTTTTCCCGAAACGTGGTTACTACCGATACCGAATCAAACACTACATCCATAGCCACACCGGCAAGCACAGCTTGCTCGTGCAGCGGAATACCGAGTTTTTCATACGTAGCCAACAGCTCCGGGTCCACCTCATCGAGACTCTGGGGCCGATCTTTCATACTCTTTGGCGCCGAAAAATAGGAAATGGCCTGGTAATCCACCTTGGTGTAATTAACCTGTGCCCAATCGGGTTCGGTCATTTCGCACCAGGCGCGATACGCCTGTAAACGCCAGGCAAGCAACCACTCGGGCTCATTTTTTTTGGCCGAAATAAAGCGCACCACATCTTCGTTCAAACCCGGTGGCAGTGTTTCGGTATCAATGGTGGTATGAAAACCAGCCGAGTATTCTTTTCTGATTAGGTGTTCAACCTGTTCAGTCATCATTCACCTCTGGGCCCACTGATTGGGCTTTACGCAACAACAAGCAAGTGTTGTCGCAAATTACTAATCACGAATTCATGTAATGACACAGGCAATCGTTGCTGCCTTATCTGATAATTTCTGTCCCACTAACCGGCCATAGCATAAAGCTTGGCGGTCACATCGGTAATATGACCCACGGCGCGCTCAATATCGGCAGGCGTAGTATAGCGGCCCACACTAAAACGAATAGACGCTTGCGCTTGCTCATCACTGAGGCCAATGGCCTTTAACACATAGCTGGGCGATAAACTGGCAGACGCACAGGCCGAGCCAGTTGACACTGCCAACTCACGCAGTGACAGCAGTAACATCTCGCCATCTACACGGCCAAAACAGACATTGAGGAAACCTGCACTGCGCTCATGCGGGTGACCATTAAGACGAATACCGGGCAAATGACAAATGCCTGACCACAACTGCTCGGTGAGCTGGCGAATGCGTGTTTTATCCTCCGCCATTGTACCTTCCGCCAACTCGGCGGCCACGCCAAAGCCCACACACTGGTGGGTAGGCAAAGTGCCCGAGCGCATGTTGCGCTCATGGCCGCCGCCGTGTATCTGCGCAGCCACTTTTACCGCGCCGTCGCGCTTCACATAGAGCGCGCCAATACCTTTTGGGCCATACATTTTGTGTGCCGAAAAAGACATTAAATCCACACCCAGCGTCTGAACATTTACCGGTATTTTGCCCACCGCTTGCGCCGCATCCACATGTAGCAAGCAGCCGTATTCACGACACACATTGGCAATGGCGGCTATCGGATTAATGGTGCCCAGCTCATTGTTCACCAGCATCACGCTGACCAGTTTGGTTGCCGGGGTGATTTTTTCACGCACCGAAGCTGCGCTAATTTGACCGTACTCATCCGGCGCCAGATAACTAACCTCCACACCGCGACCGGCAAGCCAGGCCGCCGGATCCAATACCGCCTTGTGTTCAATGGCAGATACCAACAGCTCGCCGTTAAAAGCCATAGCCTCAAGTACGCCTTTGAGTGCCAGGTTATTGGCCTCGGTAGCGCCGCTGGTCCAGACGATTTCCCGGGCGTCACAGCCAATTAAACTCGCCAACTGCCCGCGCGCCATCTCCACCGCCTCTTCCGCGCGCCAGCCATAAATATGCGAGCGTGAGGCTGGATTGGCAAAATTGCCCTCCAGTGTCAAACACTCAGCCATAGCAGCGGCCGCTTCGGGCGCCACTGGCGTGGTGGCTGCGTAATCGAGATAAACCGGTTGCATCTCAGTTCACCAAATCACTGCAGAGAATTTGCTGGTCGCGGTGCTGCTGGGCGTAGAGGTTATCCTGGCGCTCGCAGACAGCCTGAATATCGCGCCGACGCACCAGGTCAGCCAATGTAATGTTGCTGAGAAAACCATGTATCTGGCCGCTTAAATCCTGCCATAAATGGTGGGTAATACAGATCTCACCGTCCTGACAATCGCCCTTGCCACGACAGCGAGTAGCATCCATAGACTCGCTCACTGCATCTACCACCTGCGCCACTGACACCTCGGCAGCATCGGCCGCCAGGCGGTAGCCGCCACCGGGACCGCGCACGCTTTTTACCAGCACTTGACGTCGCAACTTGGCGAACAGTTGCTCAAGATATGACAGAGAGATGCCCTGGCGCACTGAAATATCGGCCAGGCTCACCGGTCCGGCATCGGCATGCAGAGCCAGATCCAGCATTGCAGTGACCGCATAGCGGCCTTTGGTTGTCAGTCTCATGGGCGTTACCACACTATTGAGCTACAGGTTTACCCCTTGAGGGGCAATAACCCAGCATTTTACTCAACTATTACCCGAATGCCAAGTTTAGCTAGTGCTCACCCGGAAACAGGGCCTTAACGAGAGTGCGGAAAATTCGTCAGATGGGCACCTCAAGATGTAGGCGTGTCATCATTCTTACATAACTGCATCCTGGGGTGCGCAGATGGCGGATTTGGCGCGTTCGCAGTAGGCAACTGTTTCTGGATGGGCACTAGCTAAATTTCGGGCTCAATCCTGCTCTGGCGGGACGGGTGTATCAGTACTCTCCACGCCCAGCTTCTTCTCGGTGTGATAAATATAGTTTTGGGTGGCGGTGAGCATGCCGCGCAAAATACCCAACTCCATCTCGTCCACACGCACGCGGCCATATAGGCGGCGCAGGCGGGTCATGGTCTGGCGCGGGTTATCCGGCTCCAAAAAGCCCAGCGCCTCAAGGGTTTGCTGCAGGTGCTCATAGTAGCGCTCAAGGGCCTCTACCTTGGCAGGCGGCATATCCCAATCGGTGTAGGTAGGCGCATTGCCTTCGGCGTCGGTTAAAAAAGCCATGCGCAGCTCATAGGCAATTACCTGCACTGCTGCAGCTAAATTCAGCGAGCTGTAATCGTCATTGGCAGGAATATGTACATGGTAGTGGCATTTATGCAGCTCTTCATTGGTTAGCCCGCGATCCTCGCGGCCAAATAAAATCGCCACCTCGTGGGTAGCGGCCTCGGCCACCGCGCGTGCGCCACACTCTCGGGGGTTCACCAGCGGCCAGGGGATTCGCCGCTCGCGGGCACTGGTGCCCACCACCAGGCCGCAGCCGTTGATCGCCTCATCCAGGGTTTCCACCACAATAGCTGACTCCAGTACATCCTGGGCACCCGCGGCGCGCCACACCGCCTTCTCAGCGGGAAATTCCTTGGGCGCCACCAAATACAATCGCGTCAACCCCATGTTTTTCAAAGCCCGCGCCGCGCCGCCAATATTGCCCGGGTGCGAGGTATTCACCAGCACAATACGAATATTGTCCAATAGTTTGCTGTCAGTCATGGCGCGCCTCTCGGTGTCTGCTCGAAAGCGCGGCATTCTAGCAAAGATACGGCAGCGGGAGTACTTTTACTGGCCAGCTATAAACAGCATTGCTATAATCGCGACCCCTTGAGGTTGGCCCCGTGCCTGACCCTGTTCTTTACTACCTTGACTATTTCTGACGGTGCCCTATGGAACCCATGCTGACAATTGCCCTGCGCGCAGCGCGCAAGGCCGGTGAATTAATTGAACGCGCGCTGGAGCGTGTGGATGTTGTATCCATTGAGGAGAAAAGTCGCAACGACTATGTCACCGATATTGATAAGGCCGCCGAAAAAGAAATTATCTACCACCTGCGCAAAGCTTACCCCGACCACACCATTCACGGTGAAGAACGCGGTGTGCAAACGGGCCGCAATAGCGATATCGAGTGGATTATCGACCCGCTGGATGGCACTACCAACTTTATTCACGGCATTCCCCACTTCGCTGTTTCCATTGCCTGCCGCATTAAAGGCCAAGTGGAACACGCGGTCGTTTACGACCCCGTTAAGCGCGAAGAATTTACCGCCAGCCGTGGCCGTGGCGCTATGCTCAATGGTCGCCGTATTCGCGTAAGCACCCGCAAGGGTTTGTCCGGCGCGCTAATTGGTACTGGCATTCCCTTTAGTGGCCTGGCGCTGGAAAATATCTCGGCTTATTTATCGGCGCTGCAAGAGATTGCCGGCCAAACAGCGGGAATTCGCCGCCCCGGCGCGGCTGCACTGGATTTAGCCTATGTGGCTGCCGGACGCTTTGATGCCTTTTGGGAAATGAACTTAAAGCCCTGGGATATTGCTGCAGGCATTTTGCTGGTGAAAGAAGCGGGCGGCCTGGTCAGTGACTTTAACGGCGGTAATGATTTTTTTGACTCAGGTCATGTGGTCTGTGGCACACCCAAGGTGTTTAAACCGATTTTGCAATCGGTAAAAAAACATATGGGCCATATTCGGTAATTAGAGAACCGTTGAACCACTCGGTTCAACGGGCTCTGCCACCAGCGTATTTAATACCCCTACCAATTCAGCAATCACTAAAGGCTTGGTCAGGTACTCATAAAACCCTGCTGCTCGGGCTTTTTGCAGATCGGCCATCATCACGTTGGCCGACAAGCCAATGATCGGCACCGGCGCTGTCAGTGGGTCTTGTTGCAACACCTTAAAGACCTCAAACCCATCAAGCCCCGGTAAATTAATATCGAGAATAATCACATCCGGACGCGATTGCCTGGCTTTGTAAATGCCCAGCCACGGATCTTCTGCCGCCTCAAAATGCACTTTGGGATGACGATAAAAAAATTGTTCAAGCAAGCGAATATTGGATTTATTGTCTTCAATATACAAAACCCGGTAATCGCTCGGCAACACCAAGGGTTCGCCCAACGGTGTCGCTGCCAAACGGTTATCGCTACTTTCGGCGGGGCGATCCATAGCTTCCATTAACAAGTCCAACCAAAAACAACTGCCCACATTGGGCTCGCTGTGAAAATCAATACGCCCTTGCATCATTTCCACCAATTGCTTGGTAATCACCAGGCCGACACCCGATCCTTCTACTTTACTCATTTCAGCGTGAAGACGATTAAAAGGCTGGAAAACGTCACTGCGCAACGATGCAGCAATACCAACACCGGTATCGCGCACTTTCACCCGCAAATAAATATCATCCACCCGCTCCAGGCTCACTTCAACCTCGCCACCCACGCGGTTGTACTTGATAGCATTGCTAAGTAAATTCAATAAAACCTGTTTGAGCCGTACCGTATCGGCTTTTACGCAGGCGTTATCGAGATTGGCGTAATCGGCCCGCAGGTAAATACCTTTAACATCGGCCTGGGGCTGCACCAGAGTAAAACACTCATCGATAGTGCGCGCAATCAACACCGGTTGCAATTCAGAAGCCATTGTACCGGATTCAATTTTGGCCAGGTCCAGTACATCGTTAATCAGCCTTAATAAGTGCTCCCCTGCGCGGCGAATCTCTCCAATGTTTTCTTTTTGTACTTTTTGTAAGTTTTCGTCATATTCAAACAATTGCGCATAGCCTAAAATCGCGTTGAGCGGTGTGCGCAACTCGTGACTCATACTGGAGAGAAATTCGCTTTTGGCACGGTTGGCCTTTTCCGCCTGTTCCTTGGCCTGCACCACCTTCTCCTCGGCACGCTTGATGTCGGTGATATCCATATTGGT
>DATBNH010000571.1:0-7226 GCA_036554405.1 Cellvibrionaceae bacterium
GCGGCGGTGGTCTAGCCCTGGAGCTGAACGATAAGCGCAAGATTGATTTGTTGTCTTCCTGATACACTACACTGGTGTGGGTAATTCACCGGCATTAAGCAGGAGACATAGCCATTAAAACGCTGTTTACCAAAGGGCCTGCCATCACCTCACGGCTTCTGCTGCTCAGCTTGGTTGCGCTGACATTGCTGTTGATGAGCCTCTACACCGATTGGCTTGACCCGGCGCGGGAAAAATTGAGTGTGGTGGCAGCACCGTTTTATCAAGTGACCGACTTTCCCGCCCGTTTTAACCAATGGCGCCTGGAGACTTTCGTCGCCCGCGCCGAAATGCTGGCAGAAAACCAGCGCCTGCAAACTGAGCTGTTAATTCACCAGCGCAAGTTGCAGCAAATGGCTTCTCTTGCCGCCGAAAATGTGCGCCTGCGCCGCCTGCTCAATGCCTCAGAGTTACTCGAAGACCGGGTGTTGGTGGCGGAAATTATCGGTGTTTCGCCCAACCCGCTCACCCACACAGTGGTGATTAATCGCGGCCTGGAGCACGGCACCTATGAAGGCCAGTCGGTACTGGATGCGCGCGGTTTAATGGGGCAGGTGATCGAGGCGGGCCAGGGATTCAGCCGGGTGCTATTGATTACCGATACGGCTCATGCCGTGCCGGTGCAGGTCAATCGCAATGGCGTGCGCGCTATTGCCGAGGGCACCGGCGATATACACCGGCTTAACCTGCGTCATGTGGCCAATACCACGGATATCCGCGAGGGCGACTTGTTGGTCAGCTCCGGGCTCGATCAGCGCTTTCCCGCCGGCTACCCAGTGGCAGTGGTAGAAGAGGTGATCCGCGACCCGGGCCAGTCTTTTGCTTCTATCTCGGCCAAACCCATGGTGCAGATAGAGCGGGTGCGCAACGTACTGTTGGTGTTTGGCGCCGCCATAGCGGAGGAGTGAAACGTGCATCCCAAGCTGTTGGTATTGTCATTAATCGTGGTTTCAGTGTTGCTGGCGCTGTTATTGGATACCTACCCGCTAGCACTGGAATATCGTTTGTTGCGTCCTCAATTTACCTTGCTGGTGGTTATTTACTGGGTGTTTATTCTGCCTCAAGGTGCCAGTATGTTGGCGTTGATGGCCCTGGGCATAGTGCAGGACCTGCTTATGGGTTCACCGCTGGGCCAGCATGCGCTGATGCTGATGCCCGTGGCTTGGCTGTGTTTGCGCAGTTACCGGCGGGTGCGGCACTTCTCGCGCTGGCAAGAGGTGTTATGGGTGTTGGTGTTGGTCGCTATTGCTTTGCTGGTGGGTTATTGGGTGCAAAGCCTGGTCGGGCGCCGCATTGACTCTATCTACCTGCTATTGCCCGCGCTCACCAGCGCTCTTATCTGGCCACTGTTGGCGCTACTGCTGGATAAATGGCGCGGCTTCTATCGTATTTCCCGGCAGGTATAAGGGCGGATGTCTATGCAGCAAATAGCGCTCTATTTGGCATCTGGCTCGCCCCGACGGCGTGAGATTCTGCAGCAGATAGGGATAAACTTTGCTGTGATAAAGCCAAGCGTTGTAGAGCAGTGTGGAGTGGGCGAGTTACCAGCGGCCTATGTACAGAGACTGGCGCAGGATAAAGCCCGGGCCGGCTGGGCGCAGCTACCGCTGGACGGTCCTCGCGCACCAGTGTTAGGGGCTGATACTATTGGCATAGTCGATGGCCAACTTCTGGAAAAACCCCGCGATCAAGCCCATGGCGCACAACTGCTGCGCTTAATGTCGGGGCGCGAGCACCGGGTGTTAACGGCGGTGGCGATAACCGATGGGCAGACCGAGCAGGTGATCACCAGTGAAACCCGGGTGTGTTTTCGACCGCTGTCGGAGGAGGAAATAACCGCCTACTGGCATACCGGAGAACCGCAGGATAAAGCCGGTGGCTATGCTATTCAGGGGCTGGGGGCGGTCTTTGTGCGCGAAATTCACGGCAGTTACAGCAATGTGGTGGGCTTGCCAATAGAGGCGACAGTGGCGCTGTTGGCGGCGTACAATGTGCCTTGGTGGCAAACGCTGTCATAACCCAAGCCCGAGACCCTGCTGTGAGTGAAGAGATCCTGATCAATGTGTCCCCAGTGGAGACCCGTGTGGCCCTGGTGGAAAATGGCGTGCTGCAAGAGTTGTATATTGAGCGCAGCCTACGCAAAGGCTATGTGGGTAATATCTACAAAGGTAAAGTGGTGCGGGTATTGCCCGGTATGCAGGCGGCGTTTGTGGAAATTGGCTTGGAGCGCACAGCATTTATTCACGCTCAAGAGCTGGCCCCCGAGGCGTCTGAGGCCGAACCGAGGCGACAGGAGTTGCCCGATATCCGCACCCTGGTGCGCGAAGGGCAAAGCCTGCTGGTACAGGTAAGTAAAGATCCCATTGGCACCAAGGGCGCACGCCTGACCACGCATATCAGTTTATCTTCCCGCTACTTGGTGTATATGCCTAAAAGCCCACACATTGGCGTGTCTATTCGTATTGACGATGAAGGCGAACGCGAGCGTTTGCGTTCTATGGTAGAAAATCGTGTGCGCGAGCAAAATATTGAAGGCGGCTTTATTGTGCGCACAGTGGCTGAGGGGGTTGACGCCGACGCGATTGTTGCCGACATTCCTTTTTTATACAAACTCTGGCATAAAATAAACAGTAGCCTGGGTGCCTTTGCAGTGCCTTCAACCGTGCATGAAGACATGCCCTTGAGCTTGCGCTCGCTGCGCGATCTGGCGCGTTCGCCGCTGGAAAAAATCCGCGTCGACTCGCGCCACAGCTGGACGCAAATGCGCGAATTTGCCAGCGCCTATTACCCTCAGTTGCTAAACCTGATTGAATACTATCAGGGTGATCGGCCACTGATGGATCTCTATGGAGTAGAGGATGAAATTGCCCGGGCACTTGAAACCCGGGTGCCACTCAAGTCCAACGGCTATCTGATTATCGAACAGACCGAAGCGATGACCACTGTCGATGTTAATACCGGCGCATTTGTGGGCAAGCGTAATCTTGAAGAAACAATATTTAAAACCAATATGGAGGCGGCCACAGCTATTGTACGGCAACTGCGTTTGCGTAACATTGGCGGTATTATCGTGTTGGATTTTATCGATATGCAAGACCCCGAGCACGAACGGCAAGTGATTAGAGTACTTGAGAAGGCGCTGGAAAAAGATCATGCCAAAACTAAAATCACCGGCGTATCCGAGTTGGGGCTGGTGGAGATGACACGCAAACGTACCCGCGAGTCGCTCGGACAAATGCTCTGTGAGCCCTGTCCTGTGTGCCAAGGGCGCGCTCAGGTGAAATCGTCAGAGACGGTTTGTTATGAAATTTTCCGAGAAATTCTGCGCGAAGCCCGTGCATACGATAACGATAAATTTTTAGTGTTGGCGGCGCCGGTAGTCATAGATAGACTGCTGGATGAAGAAGCCACTTATGTGGCCGACCTTGAAAGTTTTATTAATCGGCCTATTGAATTTCAGGTAGAGCCACTGTTTACCCAGGAGCAATATGACATTGTATTGGTCTAAGCACAGCCCTATGCTGGTTGCCAGGTAACGGGGCTAACCATGAGGCGTGTCCTTCGCTATTTACTGCGCAAGTTTTATTTGCTGCTGGCCATTAGTGTCATTTGTCTGGCTGTATTGGTGCAGCTCGGCCGTACTTTTTCTTACATGGCCGCCGATTATCAGCCGCAGCTGGTTGATTATATCAGCCGTCAGCTGCAGGCCGAGGTTAGCCTGGGCTCCGTTAACGCCGAGTGGGAGGGTTTGCAACCGGTACTGGACGTAACGGATATACGCATTGCCAATTACGATGGCGAGCAATTACTGGCTCTGGATAGCGCTCGTATTCGGCTTGACTTGCAAACCAGCATGTTTCGCCGGCAATTGGTGTGGGGCAACCTCAGCTTTCGCGGTGCCCATCTCGGCTTTCATCAACAGCAGGATGGTCGTTGGCAGTTGGCGGGTATCAACCCCGAAGCGAGCGGCGCAGTTTCTGACGCGGTCTATCATCGTTTGCTGGATATTTTACTGGCGGCCAAACGCATTGCCTTTGAGCAAACCCAATTTACCCTGGGGTTTTATCAAGGGCAGACTCTAGAGCTGACCTCGCCTTCTTTGCTACTGGAAAATGCCGGTGATTTTCACCGGTTGCAATTACAGTTAGGTTTGCCCGAGCGCGCCGATGCACTATTTTTTATCGCCGAGTCCGAAGGTGATCCACGGCACAGAGATACTTCTATAAGCGCGTATTTACAATTGCGAGACGTGCCAACAGACACGCCCATGACTGCGCTCAGCGCCCTGTTGGCAGGTTCGGTTGAAGGCTTGCCTATCGAAGTGCACGGCGGCAGACTTGATACCAGTTTGTGGTTAAGCCGCGACGCCAGCATTAACCACTATAAAATTGCTGGCGATATGGCCATTGGAGCCTTCTCGCTTAGCGACGTCGAAGGCGATGTTGGTACCATAGACGGTTTTAACGCCGCCGTATTGGGTCATTTTAGTCATCCGGGTGATTGGCGAATAGGTTTGCAAGATGGTCAGTTATGGGTGGACGAGGCGCGTCTCGATCACTGGAATCTCTCTTTGTCGAGTACCCTTGATGAGGCTTTGCAAATCCATTTTGATCGTTTGCCACTGGCACCTTTTACCGACATGGTTATGCGTTCAGAAGCACTCTACCCCTATCCTGAGTTGGTAGAGCTTTTACAGGATCTTAATCCGCAAGGTGTGGTTGATAATCTGTGGTTGCGCCTACCCTTCGGATCGCCGGCAGACTGGTCTGTGGCCGCCAATTTACGTGATGTAAAGGTATCATCCTGGGGGCAGGTTCCCGCGTTTGACGGTGTCAATGGTTACCTGTATTCCACGGCGAGTCATGGTTATTTTCAACTGGACAGTCCGGCTGGGTTTAGTGCCAGCTTTGAAGATGTTTACCATCATCCGCTGAGTTTTGAAAGCGCCCGTGGGCAGGTGGGCTGGTCTATTGTACCCGGCGAGTCTATTTATATTAATAGTGGACGTATGCAAGTTGGCGATGGTGATGAGCACGCCGAGGGGTATTTCTGGCTGTCGCTTCCATGGCAGCGCAACTCAGGTGATATTGATTTAACCATTTACCTTGGCGCCCGGCAGGTTAGCGCTGGTCAATATAAAAAGTATATGCCGGCACTACTGCCTGACTATATCCGTGAGTGGGTTGCCAGCAGTATTGGTAACCAGAACCCGGGAATAGCCACCGCTGGAGGGTTTGTTTTTCGCGGCACTATTAACTCAGCAGAGGCTGCCATGAGTTCATTTCAGCTGGCGCTGGATATAACTGATGGAGAGCTGGATTATTTTCCCGGATGGCCCGGGCTTAAAGATATATCGGGCTCTCTGTTAGTTGATGACGACCGGGTAGATGGAATACTTAATCGCGGCAGAATATACAATTCCCATATTAGCAATGGTCGCATTAAGGTGGCTGATAATCCTGCGGGCGAAGGTCCGTTATTGTCTATTAGTGGTGAAGTGGACGGCATTGCCAGCGATGGTTTGCGAATTTTGCGTCAAAGTGTATTGCGCCAGTACGTTGGTAACAATATGGACAATTGGTATTTGCATGGCAGCCTTAAAGGTGAGGTGGCAGTCAACGTACCTTTGGTGGAAGACCAGCCGGGCCAATGGCAGGATTTAACCTTTGATGTGGATGCCTCAAGTTTTGCGCTGGATAATTTTAATCTGGAATTAAAGAATTTCAACGGTCGTATTCGCTATAACAGTGACAGTGGTATTCAATCGGATACCTTGCGCGCCGAGCTATTTGGTGAGCCTGCCGACATAGTTTTTGATACCAGCGATAGCCATGGTGCCCGGGCAACCACGGTTGATGTCAATACCGAGGTGTCGGCTGCGCAATTACAAGAGTGGACCCAACTACCGCTATTGTCTTATGTAAAAGGCTCGCTGCCGCTCAAAATGCATCTTGCACTTAATCACAATGATGCCGAGCAACAGGATCAGGATGCACGCATTGCCGCGGTGAGTGTTGAAGCAAAACTGGATCAGGTCGAGATTGATCTGCCCGCGCCTCTGGGCAAGCCGGCCGGACAGGCGCAGGCGTTGGTGATTAATTATATTCTGGGTACCGAGACCGCGCTTGCCGATATTCACTACGGGAACCGGCTGCGAGCACTGCTGCTGGTTGATACGGATACCCTGACGCTGAAAAGTGGTGTGATCGGTAACCGCCAGGACTTGCAGCTGCCCTTGGAGCCTGTGCTTGCCATAACCGGGCACTTGCCCGCACTGGATATTGGCGCCTGGCAGCGCGCTTATGGCGATTATCAACAGCAGTATCCGCCCACCGATACCGCAGTGCCTGCACTTACATCTCTGCCGCCGTTGCAGTTAGATTTGACTCTGGATGAACACGTTACCGGGGATATAACCTGGCGTAACGCGCGTGTTCAGGCGCGCCAACAGCCTGATGCCTGGGATGTGTTGTTTACCAGTGATCAGGCCAATGGCGAGCTTTATTGGCCGTTAAGCCGTAATCAGCATGTGAATTTACGTCTGCAGCGGTTGAGCTTGCAGCGCGAGTTAATAGGGGGCGATGAAGTGGATGATTCACTACAGCAACAACCGTCCCCCAGCATTGCCCCATCGTTATGGGAGCAACTGCGTAGCGCCGAGGTCAGTATTGAATGGTTGGAGCTGGATGGGCAGGATTTTGGTAGCTGGCAGTTTACCTTGCAACCCTATCGCGAGCAGCTGGCATTTGTGGACATTATGGGTCAGTTACGCGGTTTACAAATAGGTGGTACTGAACACCAGGGTGCCTACATGCTCTGGTATAACGATGCCAACGCTCCCTATACCGGTATCAGTGCCAGAGTCAGTGCCGGTGATTTGGGCGGCGTGTTCGATGCCTGGGAAATGCCCCGGTCCATTGAAAGTGAACGGGCACAGTTTGATCTCAATCTTTTTTGGGGCGGTACTCCGGCCGATTTTTCTCTCGGTTTTATCTCCGGCTCGGTCAATGCATCAGTGGTCGATGGGCGTTTTTTACGCACCGGTGACTCGCCGGGGCAGGGCTTACTGCGCCTGCTGGGGCTGTTTAATTTTGATTCACTGGCCCGACGCTTGCGACTTGATTTTTCAGACTTGTATAAAAGCGGTCTGACTTTTGATGAAATTACCGGCGAGGTGGCCTTTGACC
>DATBNH010000578.1:0-13433 GCA_036554405.1 Cellvibrionaceae bacterium
ACGCTTCCAGTACGAGGCGATGACCCACATCCGCGACCAGATCGTCATGCAGCTTCCCGAAGACGACAGGAAGCGGTGGCGTTATTCAGCTCGTTAATAATGTAAACGGCCTTAACCGGGTGCAGCACTAACTGAAAAAAGGCATCCTTGTGGCTTTTGGGCATTTGCTCATACAGGGCTTCGGCCTTACCCAGCAATAAGGTTAACTCTTCACTGATGCGATCGGCCTCGTTGTAATGTAGCTGGCTGTAAATCTCGGGGCTCATTTGTTCCGGGCGACGGCGACCATTGTGGCGGGTATAGCCGCTTATCAGTTGTTCAATGTCTTCGGCATACTGCTCGCCAAATTCCCGTGCCGCCCACAGCCTGCCAAATTCCTGCAGCCGTTCTTTAGGCCAGGCTTCAGGGTTCCAGGCCATGCGCAAAAAGAACTCGATGGGAAATTCCTGGGGTTTTAAATCGCCCACATTGGTAATCCAGATGCGGTCGGCCCGGTAGGCAGCGGCAAGGTTCATCTGCTCCCAGATTTTGGCAATGGGGGTTACATTCATCCACCGGTAAGAGCGCGGGCCGCCCACATAATCAAAGTGATAGTAGACCCCGGCACCGCCAGCGCGGTCGCGCTCCTCGGGCGTGGGGAGGCGGCGAATATTGCCCCAGTTGTCGTCGGCCCACAGCAGGGTGACATCTTCCGGCACGCGCATGCCGCGCTCGTAAAAACCCTGTACTTCTTTATACAGTGCCCATACTTGGGGTACGTCGGACACATCGCGATCATCAAACACACTTTTAATAATCTCGCGCTGGTCGGTCACAATTTTTTCCAGCAGGCCGATATTGTCACCCTCACTCATGGGCGTATCTTCCTGGCCGCGCATACCCAGGGTATAAATACTGTCGTAGGGCTTGTTGCGCTGGGCCCCTTCTACCCAAAAGTTATACAGATTTTCGGGGTTAGTGGAGTACTCCCAGGCGCCCTCTCCGTAGCGGTTCCACTCCTTGTCGGCGCGCATCATCGGCTCGTGATGAGAGGTGCTCATAACAATGCCGTACTCGTGCGCGCGCACCATATTCAGCGGGTCGTCATCGGCAAAGGCATTGTTCCACATGGCCGGCCACATAAAATTGGCTTTAAGGCGCATTAACAGCTCGAACACATGCTCATAAAACTGATGGTTATAGCCGCCGAATTTTTCGTCGGTCCAGTTGGTAAGCGCGGGCCATTCATCATTAAGAAAAATACCGCGATAAGTGACATGCGGTGCATCGGTGATGCGGGTGTTCGCTTTAATATAGAGGTTTTTGGCCTTTTGTACCGGCACATCTGCCCACCAGTACCAGGGCGATACGCCTATCTGCTCGCTGATATCGTAAACGCCGTAAGCGGTACCGCGCCGATCGCTACCGGCCACCACCAGCGCCTGCTCGACACCGGGCAGGGGGGCGGTGACCGATTGAATCACATAACCTTCCCAGCTATCGGCAAGGTCAGCCACCTGAAGCTTGCCCTCGGCAATCAGCTGGTCGATCAGCGCGCTCTGGCCAATTTGCCCCACAATTACCGCGTGTTTGTCCAGTTTGTCGGCCGCTGTTACCAGCTCGGCCTTGCGACCCGTCACCCGCTGAATATCGTCGCGCAAATGGCCCAGGGCATAGCGAATAGCGCTATCGGCCTCGGCATCGTGATAAAGGTTGGCCACCTTGCGGCCGTGCACCAGATGCACTGAGTTGTCTTCGGGGGCGTGGATTACGTAGGCGGGTTCACCCAGCGCAGCGGCCTGTAGCGGCAGCAACAACCAGGTGGCAAAAAAGACGGCGCTTAAGTTTTTGTACAACACGTTCATAGCTAGCTCTTGGTGCTTTAGGCGAGGCGTTAACCCGGCAAAGCCGAGGCCTGGCTCTACTTGAGAAATTGCCGCCTCTACCCGGTTGGGTGAAACAAGCTCTCCTCGCAGGGTAGCGACCTTGTTATAGTCATTAAAACCATAAGATTAGGCCAATTTATGCCCAAGAGCAAGCTGTAGTTGCGAATCTATATCCCTGCCGTGATCATTCTTCCATTTCTGGCCCCCTGGCATTTGGCAATCAGCTTTAAGCTAGCGGCAGTTAGAATATGAATATCCCGTCATGATTTAAGTTTTCTAACGAATAGAAAGTCAACAGCGAGGAGCATCAATTCTAATTGAAGTTAAAACGTAAAAGTCACGATTTGAGTTCACAATTCAAGATCGCTCATCTAAGCGAGCATAAAAGGTTTACTGGAGCATTGGGGCCGCTATTGTTTAGCGGCCCTTTTAATTTCTGCCAGCCGGGAAAAATACTGGCGCGCTGCCTGGGTGACCCGAGGCGCCAGTAACAGGGCCGACAGCATGGTGGGGATAGCCATGGCGGCGTACATGCCATCGAGAAAACCAATTACCGCCTGCAGGGAGGCCACGCTGCCCACAAGAATCAACAGGCAGTAAATCCATACGTAATGGTGCTGGTGCTGAGCGCCTGCCAGAAATCCCAGGCACTTGGCACCGTAATACCAGAAGGTGAGTACTGTACTTAAACTTAAAAATACCACCATCACGCCCAGCAGTGTATGACCGGGGGTGCCATAAGCGGTGGCAAAGGCACTGGCGGTGAGTGCTATACCATCGGTGTCGGCCCCGGCTTGCCAGACGCCGGTAACCAGAATAACCAGCGCGGTGCAGGTGCACACAATTAAGGTGTCTATTACCGGGCCAATCATTGCCACCAGCCCTTCGCGCACCGGCTCGCTGGTGCGCGCCGCGCCGTGCGCCATAGACTCGGTACCAATGCCCGCCTCATTAGAGAAAGCGCCGCGCCGGATGCCAATCATAATGACCGTACCCAGCGCACCGCCGGCGGCGGCCTCGCCGGTAAAGGCATCGCGTACAATTAACATCAGTGCGGCAGGAATTTCCCCGGCGTGGGTTATAAGCACGCCCGCAGTCATTAGCAGGTAACCGGCCACCATCACCGGCACTACTCGTGCGGTAACCTTGCCAACCCGGGGTAGATTGCCGCTGATAACGGCAAATACAATCAGTGCAATAAGCACTCCGGCGGTTAAATCGAAACCTACATGGGCTTCGCTGGTGGCCAGGTTTAGCGGGTAGGCGACAGATTCGCGCAGCATGGCTACCAGTTGATTCACCTGGAAAATCGGCAGCGTGCCGCACATACCGGCAATCGCAAAAAACACCGCCAGAAAACGCCAGCGCTTGCCCAGCCCCTCGCGCACCACATACATGGGCCCGCCCTGTAGTTGCCCCAGGCTGTCGTGGCCGCGATACATCACTGCCAGCGTAGCCGTAAAAAACTTGGTGGCCACACCTAGCAGCGCGGTTAGCCACATCCAGAACACCGCGCCCGGTCCACCCATGGTAATGGCCAGCGCCACCCCGGCAATATTGCCCAGCCCCAAGGTTCCAGACAGTGCGGTAGATAATGCTTGAAAGTGGCTAAGCGTACCGGGGTCGGAGGCCTTGTCGTAACGGCCAGAGAGAATACCCAGCGCATGGCCAAAATGCCGGTAAGGCAGCGCCCGGCTGTACACCACAAAAAACACCCCGCCGCCGATCAATAACACAATCAGTGGCGTGCCCCACATAAACCCGGCAAACTGGTTAAGCCAATATTCCATGAATTCCCCTCTATTGGGGCAGGGTAGCATACTGTCTTCGCTCTCGCAGGTGGAGTAGGTATGTCAGTATAAGCGCTAACACTGGAGTTGCATGGAGAGCGGCTTTATCTTTGTTCGGCCATCCAGTGATTTAGAAAGTTAAAAACTACTGTAAACTGGGCAGTCTCAAAAGCTATAATTTTTTCAGATCACCATTTTGATTGTTATAAGCGCCAGTGGCAGAGAAGCTTCATGGCGGCAATAGCACGAAAAATTAAAAATTCAGGCCCCTGTAGTTTTGAAGTCATATATGAGGCGCTAACAACTACAATCTTGTAAGTACGGTAAGAATATGCCCGCGAGGTGGGTGATTATTATAAATATCCTCTCTGTGAATAGTAGGTTGTGCTGTTTTAGGGTAAGCCAAACTTACCACATTTATACAAGTCGCTTCTGTTCTACTTAATATCGGCGTACCCAAAGCCCGGTACGCCTGTGATTACCGGAGTGATATTCATGCCAGCTGTAATCTTTGCTAATCTGTTGATCAATTCTCTCAAAAGCGTGTGGGGGGTAACGGTTGTTCGCTTCCTGCCAGATTATATAGTGAATATTATTGTGTTGAAGCCAGCGCAATGTTTGTGGGTGTTTGCCGCTGTAAAAAAATTCCACATCGTCAATTCGCTGTTGAATAATGGAGCCCGTTTTCCCCCAATTGCGAAGATGATCGGGCCAGCCAATAAAGGCTGCATGACCACTGAGTAGCGCCAGGGTTGAATTGAGGGTGTAGGCACCACGATTATTCAAAGGCCGCTCAAGCACAATGCCCTTCGGTGCCTGTTTCAGGTGTCGCAGTAAATCCGAATAACCATGAACTGAAGCAATGCTGCCATATCCATTCAGTTGTCCAGCGTGAGGTTTGGGTTGGTGATAGACAAAACGGATAAGATCCACTGCCTGCGTACAGAGTGCGAGTAAAATCGCTATGGTAGCCAGGCGAATAATGCGTAAATGAGATGTCAGCGCGATCGCGGACAAACCAGCTATAGTCACCAAATGTAACCAAGACCACCACTTGAGAGTAGTGTTGAAACGTAAGTAACGACCACTGTTATCACCCAGGGTAATGAATTCGCTACATGCCATGACCAGAGCCAGGCAGATAACCAGGGCCCATGCGAGGGCGCGCCAGCGTGTTGAGGTCAGAGCAAGGGCAGACAGAAATATCCAGGGCCAGTGCAGAATCAGAAATTGTGGCCAGGGTGTTTGTGCAAAATCGGGAACCCATTGCACATCGATTGATCGAGTTGCCAAGGCAAACTCACTGAGGAAGGGATAGATCAAGATGAGGCCGGCACCACTTCCGGCTAATAACCAAAGCAAGTGAATCCGTTGGCCGGTGACAAATCTTTGAGTGATCCAGATAAGCACTAATAGCCCCTGTAATGGGAGTATCCAGATATTAACTGCAAGTGCTAACGAAACGGATAACCCGAGAAGTGCCGTGAGAAATTCAGGCTCTCGGATATTCTGTGTGGTAGGTTGTTGGCTCACCCGCGCTATTAAAGCCAACGCAAATAACAACAAAAGAAAGCCGCCAATGGGAGCGTGATAATCTCCCTGAAGTGTAAGGTAGCCAATAGTTTCCAAAGGAAGCTCTACTGTCTGCTCACCAGTAGGTGCATTGCCCAATAAGCGATTGCCAAATACTGTATTAACATGCTGATCGTATTGCCCAATAAAACGCGTGTTATGCCACAGTGACATGCGTGCATCAAAAGCCGAGTCGTTATGGTTTGCAGACCAAAGCGATGACTGCAGTGGCGCTACACCCGTACCGCCCATAAGCACAGTCACAACTACTAATAGGCGCCACAATGGGTAGGCCCCTAGTGACTTAGTTGTGCTGTAGCACAATTCAGCTATTAAGCCGGTGGCAATGGCCATCCCCAGATTGTAGCTGTAACCAGGAGACAGTCCGAGTACCCTGCCTGCTAGCGCGGCGGCATAATGCTGGAGGGAGTAGTAATAATCAAAGTTATAGGGTGGTAACCAATGATCTATAGGAGGTAAGGTACCGCCTCCGTGATAACTGGCAATGAAGGAAAGGTTGGTGATGGATTCTCCTGTAGAGCTAACATCGGGAAAGAAAAATCGCCAAACTAGCGCGTAGATAAAGCCAATGGCGAAAATAAGTTCGCAGTCGATTTTTTTAACCAAATGCTGGCGATAGCGGTAAATCAGATAAATTGACAGTGCCGTGCTTAGTGGCCACAGGGCAGTTAAATATCCCAAGCCATGAAAATGCTCAACAAAAAACAACAATACTGTAACGACCATGATACCGGTAAAGCGTGCGAGGCCGTTATGTCCAATGAGGCGGCCGGCGACAAGTCCCATGGCAGTAAGATTAAGTATTACCAGTGATAGGGTAAGCAGTAAAAAGATTAGTGACATCACGGTGTTACAGGCTCCTGTTTTGTCCAGATGCCTATGAGTTCATTATTGATGCTAGATCCAAAGGTTTGCCAATGATAGTGAGATGATATTTTTTGGTCTATTTTTTCGCGTGCTGATGCGCGGCGTATGTTATCTTCCTTGTTCCATATGACGAAGTCGATATTTTGATCCTCCAGCCACCTCAGGGGGTTAGCTTTCTCCCCTTGATAAAAACGATCGACTGCGTTGGATCTGGTCATCAGGTGTGCGGCGGGATAGCCCCAAGTGACTAGATGATTTGTCCAGCCAATAAAGGCGCTATGTCCGGCGTTGATGGTCAAGGCCGGGTTACGGTTGTAACCATTACTCAGGCGACTTTCGAGTACAATACCTCTGGGTTGTAATCGTAGCCAGGTCAGCATTGCAGATTGAGTCTCATCGCTGGTCATCCAGGCATGTCCCTGCCATTGTCCAGCATGGTGCTTAGTGCTTGTTACCCAGAAGCTACATAACAAGAAACTGTAGGCGGCCAGAACCGATAATGCAAAAATGGCGGGCCAGCGAATCCAGCGTGTTGTTGCAGCCAGCGCAGCGGCTCCCCATGTTAGTGTGGCTCCGGCAAACAGCCAGCCCCACCATTTCATGGTAGAGTTGGTGCGGTTAAACTCTCCAACACTGAGATCATCGACGTACAAGTTTTCGGCAATCAGATAAAAAACTATAAATAGAGGGACAAAGAACCTCACCAGATTTTTTTCCCGCCATAAAGGCAATGCCACCAACAGTAATATTACCAATGGCCAATGCAAGGCAAGAAAGCTAAATCTCGGGGTAATGTCTTCATCAAGTACCCATCGCAACGCGGGTCCTGTGCCAGAGGTGGTAAAATAGCTAAGAAAGGGATACAACAAGAATCCGACCAATAACCCGGCTGTACCTATCGCTATCCAGTTAGGTGATTGTCGTTGCGTAATCCGCCATAAAAGCCATGATAGTACAAGCAAAAACTGAAAAGGAAATAACCAGGTATTGGCAGCTAGCATCAGCGGGACGGTGGAGATCAGTAAGATCTGAGGTTGTCGGTCGTGAGGAGACTTATCTAGCCAGACCAGGCAGGCTACGGCCAAAAAAAGCAGCAGAAAACTTGACAGTGCCGGGTGATAATCGCCAAGAAAACCATAATACCCAAATGTTTCTAATGGTAACTGTGGTACAGGTTTTGACTTGTTTTCTGGGGATATTTCAAATAGCCGTTGTCCCAGGGGCGTGTTGATATGACGATCGCTACTACCAATGAATCGTTGTCCTGCCCACAAAGTGTGGTGTTGGTGATATTGCGTTAGTGCAGGATCACCCGGGTGCTCATTGGAAATCAAAAAAGGCATGAATATGGACAGCCCGCTGCCGCCCATAACAATAGCGACAAATAGCAACAAGCGAAGCGCAAATTTAGAAATCATTTGGCTGGCGATCCACCATACCAAGCTGGCGCTAAGAGCGAATATTACACAAAAGGACAATTGATAAGTGACCCCCGCTTCAAGACCGAAAAAACGACCCATTAAAGCAGCAGAATAAAATTGGAAGCCATAGTAATAATCGAAAGAGTAAGGCGGGAACCAGTTGTCCACGGGCGGTAGTGTTGCACCGGGCAGGTAATTGCTGATAAATGTCAGGTCGGTAATGCGTTCTGATGTGGGAGATAAGTCCGGGAAAGTAAATCGCCAAGCAAAAATATAAAGAAAGCTGAGAATGAAAGGCCATTCATTGCGTAAGAATTCTGGTAAGAGTGTTCGTTGTCTATATAGGCACGCTAGCGAAGCCGCGGTAGTTATTGGCCATAGCCACGCCAGTTGGCCGAGCCCATGAAAGTGTTCGATAAAGAAAAACACGACACAGAAACCCAGCACGCCAGCCACTCGTGCCAGCGGGTAGTGAGAAATCAAATGTCGAGTAACCAGTGTCAGGCCTGTCAGGTTTACCCACAGCAGCAATATTGTTAAGGCTATATAAAACAAAGACATTCCTAGGCCTTAATTCCAGGCAGAGATACCAGCAGCCTTTATTATAACAGCTTGCCAAGTGGTTATTCTGCTGCTGAGGATAACCTATTTGCATAATTTCAGGTTGTACGGGTGCGAAGTTTATACCGCAAATGGAAATCTTTACACATTTTTCCAGCGCTTTTTGGCCCATCAGCGCAGCTGGGGTTTAACCCATTGCACAATATCTTTACCCAAATCGTTCAGACATTTGTGCGTGGCCGAGCAGACTGTGTGGCCGTAGGTACCCATATCAAGCACATTGCTGCTGGGGGTGAGTTGGTTGAGAGTGGCGATGGCGCAGCTGTGAGTTGCGGTGACGAAGCCTTCGGGGAGGTCTTCGTGTATCAGCGCGGTGGTTACTTTCACGCTGGGCAGATTACTGCGTGAGCGAGTGCCGAATTGTTCCTCGCCCAATACCAGCGCTTCAATATCAATGGCCAGTACCGGAATGCTGGCGTTTTGCAGTTTATCGGCGGTGCCAGCCGCTTCTATTTGAAGTTTTTGTGCCGCGCCGCGATCAATAATGCTTTGTACCAATACTTTGTCGAGGTCGCAGGGGTATTCGCTTTGGGCGTAGTTGTAGCCGGGTACATTAAAGCCCAGGTTCTGGTTAAGGTAGAGCTGTGGGGTGTCGGCGTTGGCCCAACTGGCGGCCGACAGACACAGGGTAAGTAAGGATGTGATGGTTTTAGGATGCTTCATAATTAATACCTGTTGGGTAGTTAATAAGGTGAGCGCTATGGGCGCCGTGCCACACCTGCACTATAAGCCAAGTGTTTAAAAATGCACTGACCGGTGGCGGAAACTGCAGTTACCTTTTACTTACCAAGAATAATTCTAATAAAATCATGGGGTTAAAATTTTCATTGTAAAGGGGCAAAGTTGCCAGTGGCGGGTGGATACTGCAAAATTAACATCGGTTCTGCGATGTCAGTCGTGGCAGTGCTACACTCGGTCAGCAGACTGTGAGCGAGAGATCAAATAATAAATCGGTGTTAGTGACCGCAACTTACTGTAACCGCTGGATGGCAATGATCGGCTATGAATAAACCCTCTGATGTTTTTATGCTGGACGATGTGTGCGTGATGCCAGCACACAATGAAATTTCAGCGTTGGGTAAAACTCTCCATTTGCAGCCACGCGCTATGGAGGTGTTGTGCTATTTGGCACAACATCACCAGCGGGTGGTTGCCAACGACGAGCTGATCGAGCAGGTATGGCGGGGCCGCGTGGTGACGCCAGGGTCGGTACAAAAAAGCATTAATCTAATCAGAAAAGCTTTTACCGAACTGCTGGGTGATCAAGAGGTTATTGCGCATTATTCCAAGCGCGGTTATCAATTGCAGTGTGTGCCTGTGCATTGCCCAGACGAGGCGCTGCCGGTCAGGCAGGCCTTGATCAAACGGCGGTTGTGGTGGGTGGTGAGTATGGTTTTAGTGCTGGCCTTGGGCAGCAGCTATTGGTACGCCAACCGCTATACCTTGTTGATCGACAAGTCCCCGCTTCCTCCCGTGACTCAGCTAGACTCCTATATGGACTCTGCCGCGTATGTGCACAGCGCCGAACCCCATAGCAATGGACGACATTTGGCCTATGTTAGCGAGGCGCGCACGGAGGCAGGCGGGTTTAGCAGTGATTTGATAATCCGCGACAACCAACAGCGCGAGTGGCTGTTGGCGAGCAGCAGTGGCTCCTGGCAGATGCTGAATTGGTCGCCGTCGGGAAAGCATTTGCTGGCAGTGGAGTCGGCCTTTGAGGGCGTACCCTGGCAGGGGTTCAGCTCTGTTACCGGTAGCGCTCAGCTCTACGACATCCATGTATTCAGCGTCGATGTGAACGTTAGCCGGGTGCAGGAAAAGCATCGGTTAAGCCAGTGGTACGGCACCATTAACAGTGTCAGTTGGTGGGATGACGACACCCTGGATATGGTGGCAAGGCAAGGTGAGACGGCGGTTAACCAGCGCTACCGTTACTCGTTGCCGGGGCAACGGCTGGATAGGTTAGACGCCCTGGCCTTTGTCAGTCATCCATTGTTGGGACGAAGTTTCCAGCAGCATACCGCGCTTGCCAGTGAGCACCATGGCGCCACACGCATTGATTTTCTCGCGCCCAATCAACAGCGTTATGCGCAGGCGCGCATCAATTACCGGGTGGTTGACCTAACCTGGCTGCCCGATGGCGGAGGTGTTTTAGTGAGCGGTGCTGAAAACGAGCCGTTACATCTGGTGTTTCGCGATGGCAGCACAGTGTCTGTGGACGTGCCGCACCAGCGTGACAGCTACTTGTCGCGCCCTCGCCTGAGTAATGATGGGCAGCGCATTTTCTTCACCCGGACCCAGCCGCGCGCCGGGTTGGAGTTGATCTCTCCAGAGGGGGTAGCCCAGCCTTTGGCCGATAGGCGTTACTTTAATTACGCCGCGCGTTTCTCGCCCGATGGTGAGCGCATCGCCTATGCCACCGTGCGCAACAATCAGGCCCAGATCCACCTATTGGAGAAAGACGCAAGTCGTGAGTTCGATGTGTCCGCACCCGTGCGCCATCTTGTTTGGGGACAAGATGGCCGCCATTTGCTGTTTAAGGCCGGGGACGATGTGTATCTGCACCGCCTTGATGACAGTGCACCGCGTGTTTTACTGGGCGAAGCCGGGGATGTTATGCCGGTGGCTATCGACGTGGAGCAACAGCAGTTATTGGCATTGAGGCAAACCAGTGAGGTGAACAATTTGTGGCGTATTGGCTATCACAGCGGTGAGGAAAAACAGCTCACCTTTGGCGCGCTGGCGTCGGTTATTGTTGCCAACGGCGTCAGCTATTTTCAGTATGCCGGGCAGGAGGGTTTGTGGACATGTTGCGGCGACAATGACGAGCTGGTGCGGTTTAGCCATCAGCTTGAGCGAAACAGCCACTTACTGGCGATAGATGATGAGGGAGTGTATTACACGCGCGGCCAAGGTTGTAACACATCGGCTATTATTTATCATCGTTTTGCCGATGAAAGTCGCGCGGTCTATTTTGACTCTGCTAAGGCCAATCAGGCCGTGGTCAGTCTCCATCCCCAGCAAGGAGCTATTTATTCGGCCTGCGAACCGGTGTTAGCGGATATTGTTTATGCCGATCTCGACTGAGGTTCCTTAGCGCCTAACCGGTTAATGTGGCGCTCACTATACCCACAAAAATCACCACGCCTATCCAGTTGTTATTTAAAAAAGCGGCAAAGCAGGGGCCGCGCTGGCGATAGCGAATTAAATATTGCTGATAGGCAAAAAGCGCGGCGGCAGCGCCGACGGCGGCCATGTAAAAATAGTTAAGTGCAAAGCGCTGGCCTACCAGCAGCAGGCCAAAAATTACCAGCGCCTGCAGCACCCCGGTAAACAGCCGGTCTTGATCGCCAAACAACACGGCGGTGGATTTAATGCCTATGCGTAAATCGTCATCGCGATCGACCATAGCGTAAAAGGTATCGTAAACCAGCGTCCAGACCAGCACCGTGCAAAACAGTAGCCAGGCACCCGCGGGAACGCTGTTTTGCACAGCGGCAAAGGCCATGGGGATGCTCCAGGCAAAAGCGGCGCCGAGTATAACCTGAGGCAGATGGGTGTAACGTTTCATAAACGGATAAATGGCAGCCAGTGCGAGTGCCACAAAGGCCAGCTGTATGGTCAGACGGTTGGTCATCAATACCAGTACAAAAGCCATCAGGCACAACACGGTAAACAGCGCCCAGGCTTCCATTACCGAAACCTCGCCGGTCGCCAGGGGACGCTCGCGGGTGCGCTCTACGTGGCCGTCCAGTTTGCGATCGGCAAAGTCGTTGATCACGCAACCCGCCGAGCGCATTAAAATGGCACCCAGGGTAAAAATCATCAGCAAATCCAGCGGCGGCAGGCCGTCGGCAGCCAGCCACAGGGCCCAGAGTGTGGGCCAGAGTACCAGCAGCCAGCCGATGGGACGGTCGAGTCGGGTAAGGCGAATATAGCGATCGAGACGAACGCGCCAATCAGTTGTGGTTTTGTTCATAGGTGTCCGCCTCCAGCAGTGCGGGCAAAAAAATCTCGTTAACCAGTAGCGGCTTGTTGTGCAGATAAAAAATCGAACGGCGCCCCCATAAGATGTTTGAGTTCTGCACGCTTTTGGGCACCATGGCTCCGTCTGGCGCTATCGGTGCTACCTCAATGGCCGAGCGCGTGAGGGTGGAGTGACTGAAAAGATAGGCGCCCAGCGGGCGATTATCCAGCCGCGCCAGATGCCGGAGTTTACCGGTGAGACTGTGGATGGGAAAAACACTGCGGGCAAACACCCAGGGTGCGCCACCACGGCCTTTAAGTAATACCTCGCGAATAATGCAGACAAGGCGCGGTGAAATACCCAGCCGATGTGCCTCCGAGAGGTTGGGGCGCCCGGGGTACTGCCCTAGTATCTCCACGTTAAAGTCGCCTGCACTTTTACGGCGCAGCTTGGCGGTCAGCGAACTGTCATCCATTAGCCAGGGTTGCCAGGGCTTTGGCAGGCGAGCACGGTTGGCATTGTTTACCTCAAACCAGGGCCCAAGGCCACGACGGCCGTGGGGTGATGTGATGGCAGGGGAAACCGGACGCAAGCGATACCTCGGAATGCATAAAATCTATCGTCAAATCATGATGGCCATTCTATCAGCACCGGGGCCCTGGTGCAGTGTATTGATGGGCGCAAACAGACGCTATGCCTTTACCACAGGCGGTGAGCTTGGTTTAATGGGGCCACACAAGCACCAATAAAAAAGAGCGTTTATGAATCTGACCGCACGTATTTTGCTGGCCATGTGCCTGGGTATTGCCGTTGGGCTGGCGATCAACCTGTTGACACCCGCCAGTGCTGAACCCGGTACAGGCTGGATTCAGGTGTATCTGGTGCTCGGTGTGTTCGATACCATCGGCCAGATTTTTGTCGCCTCACTCAAGCTGTTGGTGGTGCCATTGGTGTTTGTCTCGCTGGTGTGCGGTACCGCCAGCCTTGGCAATCAGGCGCGCATGGGGGCATTGGCGGGTAAAACCGTGTCGCTGTACCTGGCCACTACCGGCATTGCCATTACCCTGGCCATTGCTATCGCCAGCCTGATCAAGCCCGGTGTGGGTATGAACCTCGAAGCCCCCGCCGATACCCAGGCGAGTGTCAGTGTCTCGTTAAAAGAGACGATCGTTAATATTTTCCCCGACAACCCGGTGGCGGCCATGGCCGATGGCAATCTGCTGCAGGTGATTGTGTTTTCCATCCTCTTCGGTATCGCTATTTCCAGCAGTGGTGATGCCGCCGCCGCGCTGCTCAATTTTTTCAACAA